>NZ_AP023257.1:1455000-1687500 GCF_016756595.1 Mesorhizobium sp. L-2-11
CCCTTTTCCACGCAAGTGGAGGAGGGTGGCACAGACCAGGGGGTAGCGACTGTTTATCAAAAACACAGGGCTCTGCGAAGTCGCAAGACGACGTATAGGGTCTGACGCCTGCCCGGTGCTGGAAGGTTAAGAGGAGGGGTGCAAGCTCTGAATCGAAGCCCCAGTAAACGGCGGCCGTAACTATAACGGTCCTAAGGTAGCGAAATTCCTTGTCGGGTAAGTTCCGACCTGCACGAATGGCGTAACGACTTCCCCGCTGTCTCCAGCATAGACTCAGTGAAATTGAATTCCCCGTGAAGATGCGGGGTTCCTGCGGTTAGACGGAAAGACCCCGTGCACCTTTACTATAGCTTTACATTGGCATTCGTAGTGGCATGTGTAGGATAGGTGGTAGGCTTTGAAACCTGGGCGCCAGCTCAGGTGGAGCCATCCTTGAAATACCACCCTTATCACTATGGATGTCTAACCGCGGCCCGTCATCCGGGTCCGGGACAATGTATGGTGGGTAGTTTGACTGGGGCGGTCGCCTCCTAAAGAGTAACGGAGGCGCGCGATGGTGGGCTCAGAACGGTCGGAAATCGTTCGCTGAGTGCAATGGCATAAGCCTGCCTGACTGCGAGACTGACAAGTCGAGCAGAGACGAAAGTCGGTCATAGTGATCCGGTGGTCCCGCGTGGAAGGGCCATCGCTCAACGGATAAAAGGTACGCCGGGGATAACAGGCTGATGACCCCCAAGAGTCCATATCGACGGGGTTGTTTGGCACCTCGATGTCGACTCATCGCATCCTGGGGCTGGAGCAGGTCCCAAGGGTATGGCTGTTCGCCATTTAAAGCGGTACGTGAGTTGGGTTCAGAACGTCGTGAGACAGTTCGGTCCCTATCTGCCGTGGGTGTAGGAATATTGAAAGGATCTGTCCCTAGTACGAGAGGACCGGGATGGACGGATCTCTGGTGGACCTGTTGTGGCGCCAGCCGCATAGCAGGGTAGCTATATCCGGACGGGATAACCGCTGAAGGCATCTAAGCGGGAAACCCACCTTAAAACGAGTATTCCCTGAGAACCGTGGAAGACGACCACGTTGATAGGCCGGGTGTGGAAGAGCGGCAACGCTTGAAGCTTACCGGTACTAATAGTTCGATCGGCTTGATCGTTCTCATTCCCTATGCCCATCTGACGAAGTCAGATGGGCTGTTCTCACTCACGCTCGTTCCGCCCTGCGGGCGGCGCTACGTGGGTGCGGCGCATCGGCGCCGACGGTCGGTCGACCTTGCGAAGCTTCGCTTCGAAAGGCGCCAGGACCAAAGAACGGTAAGGCACATATAAGACCAGCGAACAGCTCAGAGAGCAGAAAATAGGCTTCCCTATTGGCTACTTCCTCATCGCTATTCGCTCAAAAAGCTTCTCGAACAACGTGCGCTTTGCCGACCTGGTGGTTATGGCGGAGCGGCTGCACCCGATCCCATTCCGAACTCGGCCGTGAAACGCTCCAGCGCTGATGGTACTTCGTCTCAAGACGCGGGAGAGTAGGTCGCTGCCAGGTCTGCAAAACGCACGTTGGATCTTCACCTTCACATCGTACTTTCCAAAAATCGAAAATGGGTCGATGTGTGGAAAATCTTCTCTCTACCAAAAGGCCCGCCAATCGGGAACTCGGGCCGCGCAAGCGGCCCTTTCAGTTGGCGCAAGCTTGATTCCAGTGAGCCAAGGCTTACTTCTGAAGTTGACGCGGGGTGGAGCAGCCCGGTAGCTCGTCAGGCTCATAACCTGAAGGTCACAGGTTCAAATCCTGTCCCCGCAACCAAACAAAAACGGCCCGCATCACGCGGGCCGTTTTGCGTTTGGGGTCTCGTGCGGCCAGTTTGATCCTCATCAAGTTGCCCGACGGTGTCGGTCTCGGCAGGCGCCGTCTTCCCGTGCTAAACTGCTTGGCATGGAGATGGACACCGACAAGATCGACAATGCCGTTCTGGGGCTGCTTTGGCTAACGCTGCATGAAGAGAGGCGCGCCTGGAAGGGATTGGATTGGGATGCTCTGGATCGCTTGCACCAGAAGGGACTGATCGCCAATCCAGCAAACAAGGCGAAGTCGGTGGTTCTGACAGATGAGGGCCTGCGACGGGCCGAGGAGATGTTCCGCACCCTGTTCACGCGGCGCGCGCCATGAACGCTGGGTAAGCGCGTAGGCGTCCCCACGTAGCGTGCAGGCGGTTGATCGCTCATTTTCAGCATGAATCATGCGGAGAATCCTATGAGCGACAGTATGAGCCATCATCGAACATTCGAGATTTTGACGGCGGAGCCTGTGCCGTCCCGACGCAAGCCGCGCCATCGGTCGGACGAAGAGAAGGCACGGCTTGTCGCCGAAGCGTTCTCGCCAGGGGGCAATGTCTCGGCGGTTGCGCGTTCCGAGGGGCTGGACCCCTCGCAGCTCTATGCGTGGCGCCGCAAGGCGCTTTCGTCGGGCATGGTTGCGCCACTGACGGAGGGAGCGAGCAAGCCGGCGAAGTTCACGCGCTTTGAAGCGGTGGGCAGCGACACGGTGGAAATCGTCATTGGCGACGCAGTGGTGCGCGCCGGCGGCGATGTCGATCCCGATCGCCTGGCGAGGATCATCCGCGCGGTTCGTAAGGCATGATCGCTTCCGGTGTGGTGGTTTACGTGTCGTGCCAGCCGGTCGACTTCCGCAAGGGCGCGGCATCTTTGATGGCGCTGGTCAGGGATGGCGGCCTGGACCCATTCTCGGGGGCACTTCACGTATTCCGTTCGAAGCGTGCGGACCGGGTTCGCATCGTGTGGTGGGACGGCAGCGGGGTTTGTCTTTATTCGAAGACTCTGGAAGATCACAGCTTCTGCTGGCCGGGGATATCGGCCGCGCGCATGCGTCTCGACCACGCCCAGTTGATGGCGCTTCTGGCCGGACTGGACTGGAAAAAGATTCGTCCGGCCAGGGTCAGGCGGCCGTTATCGACGGGCTGAAACCGGCCTGCGGCAAGATGAATCATGCGGCTGGAACGGTTGGGAAAGCGGCTGTTTTTGTGCTCTGTTGCTTGCCATGGTTCTACCGGGTCTTGCCCTTCCCGACGACGTTGATGCGCTGAAGGCGATGATCCTTTCCATGGCTCGCGAGCAGGCTGCAAGCGAGGCCCGGATCGCAGTCGCCGACGCTCGGATCGCAGCATCTGAGGCGGAGGTCGCCCGGCTGAAAGCTGTCGAGAAAAGCGCCAGCGAGCGGATCGCCAATCTCACGTCAATCCTGAAAGTTTTACAGCGCACGCAACATGGCACGCGTTCCGAGCGGCTACGCCTGGCCATCGACGACGAGCAGGCCTCCTTTGCCTTCGAAGAGGTCGAGACCGGCCTTTCGGAAATCCGGAGCGAACTCGACCGCGCGGTCGGGAACAAGCCGAAGCGCGCCCCGCGTCCGCGCAAGGGCTTTGCTGCCCACCTCGAACGCATCGAGGAGGTCGTCGAGCCGGAAATCCCGGCCGACTGCGAGGGGCTTGAAAAGGTTCTGATCGGCGAGGATCGATCCGAGCGGCTGGACGTCGTGCCGCCGAAGTTCCAGGTCATCGTCACGCGCCGTCCCAAATACGCCTTCCGGGGCCGTGACGGCGTGGTCCAGGCTCTGGCGCCGGCGCACATCATCGAAAGCGGGCTGCCGACGGAGCGGCTGCTCGCCTATATCGCCGTCTCCAAATACGCCGACGGCCTCCCGCTTTATCGGCAGGAGGCGATCTATCTGCGCGACGGCGTCGAGATCAGCCGGTCGTTGATGGCGCAGTGGATGGGGCATCTGGGCTTCGAGCTGCAGATGCTTGCTGATTACATACTGGAGCGCATCAAGGAGGGCGAAAGGGTCTTCGCCGACGAGACGACCTTGCCCACCCTTGCCCCTGGTTCCGGGAAAACCACGAAAGCCTGGTTGTGGGCCTACGCACGGGATGACCGACCCTATGGCGGAACCAGTCCGCCAATGGTTGCCTATCGTTTTGAAGACAGCAGAGGTGCGGATTGCGTGGCGCGCCACCTCGCCGGATTCAGCGGTATCCTGCAAGTGGATGGCTACTCGGCCTATACCAACCTGGTCAAGGCACGGGCCAAAGCCGGCAGCAATGAAACAATCCGGCTCGCCGGGTGCTGGGCTCACCTGCGGCGCAAATTCTACGACCTGCACATCAGCGGGGTCTCGCAGGCCGCGACGGATTCGATCATCGCCATGACCGAATTGTGGAAGGTCGAGGACGAGGTCCGCGGCAAGGATGCCGGAAGCCGCGCCGCGCTACGTCAGGAAAAGTCCGTGGCCATTGTCGCGAGCCTCTTCGATCTATGGGAAGCGGAACTGGGCAAGGTCTCCGGAAAATCCAAGACCGCCGAGGCGATCCGCTACGCGCTCACCCGGCGGGAGGCGCTGGAACGCTTTCTGATGGACGGTCGCATCGAAATCGACTCCAATATCGTCGAGCGTGCAATCAGGCCCCAGACGATCACGCGAAAGAATAGTCTATTCGCCGGCAGCCACGGCGGTGGACGAACCTGGGCGACGGTAGCCACCTTGCTGCAAACCTGCAAAATGAACAGCGTCGATCCGCTCGACTGGCTCTCGCAGACCTTGACCCGCATCGCTCAAGGCTGGCCGGCATCCGAAATCGAAATGCTCATGCCTTGGAACTTTAGGCCTGACGTTATCGGCTGACCGCTTACAACGCTGGGCTCCAATTCCACAGAGTATTGCAGAAGATCAAGAGCTTAATCCGAGCCGCGGGCCCACCCCGTAACAATCCCGGCTGGCAAGCGGTCCGCCAGACATGGTCTGCCTGCGATCTCGAAAGTGGCGGACCTTCAAGACAAATCCCACGGCCGGCCGCCATGAGGGCATCGTTCAGCTGACACGGCTTTCCAATCCCACCGTCAGCGGAATCTCAAGCCCCCGCCGCAATCCCGTCGCAACAACCGACACCCTGAATTTTCCTGCGAGCGCCTTGTCGAAAATGGCGCCGACGATGATGTCGGCATCGGCGTCGACCTCTTCGCGTATACGGGTGGCGGCTTCGTCGACCTCGAACAGCGTCATGTCAGTGCCGCCCGATATCGAGACAAGGACGCCCTTGGCGCCCATCATCGACGCTTCGTCGAGAAGCGGGTTTGCGATCGCCGCTTCGGCTGCCTTCCTTGCGCGGTCCTCCCCGGTGGCTTCGCCGGTCCCCATCATCGCGCGTCCCATATCGCGCATCACCGACTTCACATCGGCAAAGTCGAGATTGATCAGGCCCTCCTTGACGATGAGATCGGTGATGCAGCCGACGCCGGCGTAGAGAACGCGATCCGCCATGGCGAACGCGTCCGCGAACGTCGTCTTGGCATCGGCGATCCTGAAAAGGTTCTGGTTCGGGATGACGATGACGGTATCGGCGCTTTCGCGCAGCCGCTCGATGCCCTCATTGGCGGCATGCATTCGGCGGTTTCCTTCGAAGACGAACGGCTTGGTGACGACGGCGACGGTCAGTATTCCCGCGTTGCGCGCGGCCTGCGCTATGACCGGTGCTGCACCGGTTCCAGTTCCGCCTCCCATGCCCGCGGTCACGAAGCACATATGCGTTCCCGCAAGATGGTCCATGATTTCGTCGATCGATTCCACGGCCGCGGCATGGCCGACCTCGGGCAGGGATCCTGCACCGAGGCCTTCCGTGACGTGCGCTCCCAATTGGATCAGCCGCGTTGCCTTCGACATGGTGAGCGCCTGGGCATCGGTGTTGGCAACGATGAACTCGGTGCCCTGCAAGCCTTCGGCGATCATGTTGTTGATGGCGTTGCCGCCACCGCCGCCAACCCCGATGACGGATATCTTGGGCCTCATCTCCGAGATTTCCGGCCTTGTTGCAGTGTTCATTTGCCGTCTCTCCCCTTGAATGCGCAAGCGCAGCGGTCGGTGGAAGGCTTGTTCCCGGCGCACTGCAAATACTTTGGACAGTGCGCGAATCAGGACAGCCGAGCGTGACCAAGGGAATCAGACGGCTGAACCGGCTGCAAGTGCACTATTCGCACTCGCGCATGTTATGCGCTATTGGTTCGCCACGGTGCTACGTGTGGCGGCTGACCTAAAATCGTCCGACGACAATTTCTCCCGTAAAGCCGGGGCCGATTTTCCCGTTCTACTTCACGCCCCCGTTCTACTTCACGCCGATGCCGGCAGTCAGGCCGCCATCGATCCTGTAGTCCGCGCCGGTGCAGAACCCGGCTTTCGACGAACACAGAAAGGCGATGAGTTCCGCCACTTCCTCCGGCTCGCCGATGCGCCCGATGGGGTGTGCTTCGCCGAAGCGCCTGTAGGCGGCCTCGACATCGGCGTCGGTGCCGTTTTCGCCGCGCGCCGCCTTTTCCAGGATCGGGGTGCGGATCGAGCCCGGGCTGACGGAATTGACGCGAATGCCGGAGCGCGCGTGGTCGAGCGCCAGAGCGCGCGTCAATGTGTGGATGGCGCCCTTGGTCGTGGCGTAGGCGGCGACGTTCTGCTGGCAGGCGAAACCTTGCACCGAAGCCACGTTGACGATGGCGCCGCCGCCTCGCCTGGTCATTTCCGGAATACCAAAATGCGCGGTCAGGTAGATCGAGCCGACATTGACGGACATCGCCCGGTTCCAGCTGTCGAAATCGGTGCTAACTGCGGTGCCATACGGATGGACCGCCGCGGAATTGACGATGATATCGAGGCCGCCGAACCGCTCGACACCGGCTGCGACCGCGTCGCGGACCTGATCCGGCACGGAGACGTCGACGGCCACGACCAGTGCCTCAGCGCCGGAGCTGTCCAGTTCCGCTCTCATCGCCGTGTTGGCCGCGCGGTCGATGCCGCAGGCGATAATCGCCGCCCCACCCGCCGCAAGACGTCTGGCGGTTGCCAGGCCGATCCCGGTCGTCCCCGTCACCAGAGCGATCTTGCCGTCGAAATCCTTCATTGCGCAAACTCCTAAGATTTGACTTCCATTGTGGCCCAACAATACGGTTCCGTTTTATCGCAAAGGAAAAGCCTCGATGGAACAATGCTGGCGCTGGTATGGCCCTGACGACCCGGTGACGCTCGATCATGTCAAGCAGGCCGGAGCCACGGGCGTTGTATCCGCCCTGCATAATATCTATGACGGCCGCGCCTGGCCTTTGACGGACATTTTGGAGCGCAAGCGGATCATCGAGGCCGAAGGGCTGACCTGGTCGGTTGTGGAAAGCATTCCCGTCCACAATTCGATCAAGATCGGCTCGGCGGAACGGCTTCGCTATGTCGACTGGTACAAGGAGACGATCCGTGCGCTCGCCAAGGCTGGCATTGCGACGATCTGCTATAACTTCATGCCGGTGGTCGACTGGACCCGCACCGACCTTGCCTATCGGCTTCCAACGACGGGCTACGCACTGCGGTTCGATGCGATCGATTTTGCCGCCTACGACCTGTTCGTCCTGAAGCGCAGGAATGCCGAATTCGGCTACAGCGCGGCACGTATCGCCGAAGCGGAATCCCGACTGAAGCAATTGAGCGAAGAGCAGATCGACAGGATCGAGCGCAATCTCATTGCCGGCCTGCCGGCGACCGAGCGCAGCTACGACCGTGATAGTTTTCGCGAGGCATTGGCTGAATATGACTCGATCGGGCCGAAGGAGTTGCGCGACAATCTTGCCTGGTTTCTGCGCGAGATCATTCCGATGGCCGAGCAGGAGGGGGTGCGCATGTGCATCCATCCCGACGACCCGCCATTCTCGCTCTATGGCCTGCCACGGATCGTTTCGACCGCCGAGGACGCGCGTTTCATCCTCAACGCCGTCGACAGTCCGGCCAACGGCCTGACATTCTGCACCGGCTCCTACGGTACGCGCGCCGACAATGACATTGTCGGCATGGTCAAGGAGTTCGCCGACCGGATCCATTTCGTCCATCTGCGCAATGTAACCATCGAGGATGACGGCTCCTTCCATGAAGCCGAGCATCTGGAGGGCGGCACCGACATGGCGCATGTCGTCCTCGCTTTGATGCAGGAAGAGACGCGCCGCCGTAGCGAAGGTCGCGCCGATTGGCGGATTCCCATGCGACCCGATCATGGCCATCTGCTCGCCGACGATATCGGCAAGACCAGGATCAACCCCGGCTACTCTTTGATCGGCCGCCTGAAAGGCTTGGCCGAGCTGCGTGGCATCATGCGTGCCGTGGAACGTTTTGAGCTGGCCTGAGGATCGCAACCGGAGCTAAGGCTGATGGCTTGACGCAACAAGCTCGGCCTTGCGCCGCGCCGTCTCCAGCCCGATGGCGATGAAGCGGCGCGCATGCCGGGCCAGCTCCATATTGTCGGTCCACAGATTGCGCCAGATGGCGGTTTTCTTCGACAGGTTCTCGTCGACGATCTCCGATGAGAAGGATTCGAAGCTGAGGTCGTCGCCATAGCCGATTGCGGTCAGCGCATCGAAGATCGCGGCAAAGTCGATGTTGCCGGTGCCGAGGAAGCCGCGATGGCTCTCGCCGATATGGACATAGCCGATCTTTTTGGCGGCGTGGTGGATGGCCAACCCGATATCGGCCTCCTCGATGTTCATATGGAACGTGTCGAGATGCAAAAAAATGTTGTCGGAACCGGTGTCCTCGATGAAGGCCAACCCTTGCGCCGCGGTGTTGAGCAGATTGCTCTCGAACCGGTTGACGATCTCGAGGTTGAGTGTGACACCGGCGGCCTTGGCGGTCTCCGCGACCTTGGCAAGCGTGGCGGCACTGCGGTTCCATTGATCGCGCGTCGGTGCCTCAGTCTGCAATCCATGGCTGGTCGAGAGGATGCCGGCGACCTTCCGGCCGCCGAGATCGCGAGTGAGCGCGATCGTATCATTGAGGACTTCGACACCGTGCGCGGCAATCGCCTTGTCGGCGCTTGAAATGTCGCCGTCGGGCGGCAGCCCGATGCTGATCGCCACGCCGAGATCGAGGTCGGCGATGCGCTTGGCCAGCCCGCCAACATCGACATTGGCGGGATCGAGATAGGAGAATTCGATCAGCTCGAAGCCCGCCTCCCTGGTGTTGGCCAGCGTCCGCTCGAGGTCTTCTTGCGCCGAGCTCGCCGACCAGACGAAAGAGTGGATTCCAATGCGCGACATGATCGTCTCCTGCTGCTCGAGAGCATCGGACCCAAAAGTTGGGAAAAATCCGATGCTCAAACAAAAATTGGTGCGCCCGGTCACCCGGCCGCACCAGCCTTGGGAGGCTTTAACTAGCGGGCCGCGGTCCAGCCCTTGTAGTCCTTCAGGTTGTCCGCCGTGATCAGCTGCGGGTCGAGCAGCACCGTCGCCTCGGCCGGCTTTTTGCCGGCGAGCACTTCAGCTGCCATCTGCAGCGACTGGCCGGCCATCACATAGGGATCCTGCGAGGCCGAGGCCTTGATCATCGACGTGCCGGAAGCGAGTTCCTTCTCGATGTCGGGCGCGCCGTCGACTGCGGTGAAGATGAACTCCGAGCGGTTGAGCTGCTTGGCCGCAAGCTGGGCGCCGATCGCCGTCGGGTCGTTGATGGCGAACACCGCGTCGATCTTGTCGAAACGGGTCAGCAGCGACTGGAACACCTTCAGGCCGCCGTCGCGCGAGCCTTCGGCATTCTGGTCGTCGGAGAGGATCTTGATATCCGGGTGTTTTGCCAGCACGTCCTTGCAGCCCTTCACCCGCTCCAGGATCGATGAAGATGCAGGGCCGTTCAGGATGACATAGTCACCCTTGCCACCGGTATGGTCGACGAGGTACTGGCAGGCCGCCTCGCCGGCCTTGACGTTGTTGGTCATCACGGTGACGTCGGCGCCCGGCGCCGATACGTCGAACGCGGCAACCACGATGCCCGCGGCCTGCGCCTTCTTCACCGCCGGCGCGATCGCCTTGGCGTCGACGGCGTTGAGCATGATCACGTCGACGCCGGCGGCGATGAACGAGTCGACCTGCGAGACCTGCTTGTTGAGGTCGTAGTCGGCCGACACCGAGGTCACCTCGACGTTCGGGTTGATCTTCCTGGCCGCGTCCTCGATGCCCTTGATGGTCGCGACGAAGAACGGGTTGCCGAGCAGGCCGACCGAGATGCCGACCTTGTTCAGGTCCTTGGCAGAAGCCGGTGCGACGGCGACGGCCGCGAGGGCAACGCCGCAGAGCAGTTTAGCGATGGTCTTCATTCTTCTCCTCCTGATGCCCCGCGCCTCTCACGGTGCGTTACATGAAACCGGGTCGTCGACGCCGGCGACTAAGGTCAATCACGTTCTTGCTCCTGCCTGGAGCCTGTAGCGGTCGAGGGCGACCGCCACGATGATGACCAATCCCTTGATGATGTACTGCCAGATGTCCGAAACACCGGCCAGGATGAGTCCGTTGGAGAGCACCGCTATGATCAGGCCACCGATCAGCGTGCCCCAGATCGAGCCGACGCCGCCGACGAAGCTGGTGCCGCCGAGAATGACCGCGGCGATGGCGTCGAGTTCGTAGGACTGCCCAAGCTGCAGCCCATTGGCAGCGTAGAGCCGGGCCGCCGACATGGCGCCGCCAAGGCCAGCGAGAAGGCCTGAAACGCCATAGACGAAGAGCAGCACCAGCGGCACCTTGATGCCGGTGAGGCGGGCGGCCTCGGCATTGCCGCCGACGGCATAGATCCAGGTGCCGAGCACGGTGCGCTTGAGCACCAGCCAGGTCAGCACCACCACCGACAGAGCAATGATGACCAGCCAGGGAATGCCGAACAGCGAACCGTTGCCGATGAAGTCGAACGGCAGGTCCGAGTTGAACACCGTCGTGTCCTGGCCGAGCAGGCGGGCGACGCCGCGCACGGCGGTCAGCGAACCGAGCGTGACGATAAAGGGCGGCAGCTTGATATAGGCGACGAGCAGCCCGTTGATGACGCCGAAGCCGAGGCCGACCAGAATGGCCGCTGGCACGCCGAGCATGCCCCACTCCGGCACCAGCGACACCATCACCGCCACCATCGCCGAGGCGGCAAGGATGGAGCCGACGGACAGGTCGATGCCGCCGGTCAGGATGACGAAGGTCATGCCGGCCGCAAGCACGATGTTGATCGACGACTGCTGGGTGACGATCAACAGGTTGGTCTCGGTGAGGAAGCGCGGGTTCATGATCTGGAATCCGGCCGCCAACAGGATCAGGACCGGCAGCATGCCAAGCGCGGCGAAGGCCATGCGCAGCCGCCGGCTCCTGCCGACAGCCTGGTCGCCCGCGCTCATCTCGGTTGCCTTGTCGGTCATCCCTGGGCCGCTCCCGTTGCAAGTTCCATGATTGCCTCCTGACTGAGCGGCTGGCCCTCGGATGCCGTCACCTCGCCCGATATGGTGCCGTCGCGCATCACCAGAACGCGGTCGGCGACGCCGATCACCTCCGGCAGTTCGCTGGAGATCATCAGGATGGCGATGCCCTTCTTGGCGAGATCGTCGATCAGCCGGTAGATTTCCGATTTCGCCCCGACATCGACGCCGCGGGTCGGTTCGTCGAGGATGAGGACCCGCGGCTCGGTTTCGAGCAGGCGGCCGAGCAGCACCTTCTGCTGGTTGCCGCCCGACAGCGAGCCGGCATTGGCCTGCACCGATCTGGTGCGGATGGAAAGCTCAGAAACGGCCTTGGCGGCGCGCCTTTCGGCCGTGGCGAAGTCGCGCAAACCGCCGGCCTGCGCGTCCCTGGCGAGCACGCCCATGCTGATATTGTCGGAAATCGACATGTCGAGGAACAGGCCGAGTTCCTTGCGGTCTTCAGTAAGATAGGCGATGCCGGCGTCCAGCGCCTCGCGCGGCGAGCCGATGGCTATCGGCTTGCCGTCGAGCTCCAGCGTGCCTGATATGTGCCTGTCGGCGCCAAAAATCAGCCGCGCGAGTTCGGTGCGGCCCGAGCCGACAAGGCCCGCCAGCGCCAGCACTTCGCCCTTGTGCAGGTCGAAGGAGCAGCCTTTCAGGAGATTGCCGTCCGCCATGTCGCGCACCGACAGTGCAATTGCGCGCTTGCTGTCCGGCGGGCGGTGATCCTTCTTGTAGAAGGCGGACAGGTCACGGCCAACCATCATCGAGACGAGGCGCGAGGCGTTCAGCTCGGCGCGTTCGAGCGTGCCGACATAGCCGCTGTCGCGCAGCACGCTGACGCGGTCGGCAAGCTGGTAGACCTCTTCCATGCGGTGGCTGATGTAGATGATGGCGATGCCCTGCGCCTTCAGCGTCGCAATCACCTCGAACAGCCTGTCGGTCTCGCGCGAGGTCAGCGACGTCGTCGGCTCGTCCATGACGATGATGCGCGCGCTGGTCGACAGCGCGCGGGCGATTTCGACCAGCTGGCGTTCGCCAAGCGACAGGCTGGAGACCGAGGCGCGCGCCGAGAAGGAAACGCCGAGCCGTGCGATGATTTCCTTGGCGCGCCGATTGCACTGGTCGCGGTCGACGATGCCGAACCGTCTCGGCTCGTTGCCGAGGAAGATGTTCTGCGCGACCGTCAGGTTGGGCGCCAGCGACAGCTCCTGATAAATGACGGCAATGCCGTTGGCGCGTGCCTTGATCGGGTCGCCGGTCGCGACCGGTATGCCGTCGATCAGGATATCGCCGCCGGCATCCGGCCGATAGGCGCCGGACAGCACCTTCATCAGCGTCGACTTGCCGGCGCCGTTTTCGCCCATCAGCGCGTGCAGTTCACCGGCATGGATGGTCAGCGATACGTCCTGCAAGGCGCGAATTGGGCCGAACGTCTTGGAGATGTGCCGCATCTCCAGCACCGGCTGGCGCACGGTTTCGATCCGGGCAGCGGCGGTCATCGTGCACCTCCCGCTGCGGCATCAGCGACGCCTCGGTCGGTGGCGAGGCCGCGCCAGCTGTCGCGATAGAGGGCAAGCCCGGTGAAGCTCGAGGCGCGTACCGGCTCCGGCGCCTCGGCGGCAAATTCGCGTCCAACACTCTCGAAGGCGAGAGCCGCCGCTCCAGTGGCGCTGCCCTCCAGCGTGGCGCCCTGCATGAAGGCCTGGCCGGGACGCAGCTGCGCCAGCAGGCTGGCAAGCAGGCCGCCACTGTTCAGCCCGCCATCGACGATCACGGTGTCGTTCGAATGGATCAGGTCGAGACACAGGTCGACCATTAGCGCGACATAGAGCAGCGCCACGGCCGCGCGCTCCTCCGCGTCGGGCGTGCGGCCGACCAATTCGCCGGGATGGCCAGGCATCGGCCCGCCCGGCGCGAAGCTGGGCAGCGCCATGATGCCGGCGCCGATCACCTGCTGCACGGCTGAGGGGGCGATCGCGCCCTGCCAACCGTTGCTGATCACTGCGAATTCGCGGCCGCCCATGAAGCGGATGGTCGGCACCGGGCCGCCGTCGACATCGACATTGACCAGCATGTCACGGTCGCGATCGAGCGCGTCGAGCGGGCAGTCCGGATTGAGCACCACAACCCAGGTGCCGGTCGAGACGACGGTGACCGGACCAAGCTGCTGCCGACGATAGGCATGGAGCGCCGCATTGCTGTCATGGACACCGTTGTGAATGGCGATCGGCCGTGTCGCTCCGCCAAAGCGCTGCTCGCCGATCACCGCGCCGGCACGCTCGAAGGCGGGCATTTGGCAGCGCCAACCCTCGGCGTCGACCAGCGACGAGAAATCACGCTTGCGCGGTGCCCACAGATGCGAGTGGCAGCCGAGATAGGAAACCTCCGACACCGCCCGACCGCCAAAGCGCCAGCTCCAGTATTGTGGATAACCGAGCATCGCTTTGGCGGCGGCGAACGCGCTTGGTTGCACCGTCTTCAGCCACAGCATGTGGCGACCATAGTTGAAGCCGAGCGGCAGGCGCGGCGAGAAGGTTTCGGCGAAATCCGGAATGCGGCGACCGATCTGCGCGGCGATCTCAGGCGGCGGCTCTTGCTCGTAGTCGAGTATCGGATGGGTTAGCGCCGCATCGTCGACCAAGGCAAAGGTGCAGCCATGGCCCGAAACCATCAAGCCCTCTATGCCATGGACGTCGACCGCTTCGCCGACCGCGCGCGCCGCCCAATCGTGAAGCGCTGCTTCGTCGAGCACGCTGAAGCCGCCTTCGCGCGTCCAGTTCGGCTGGGTCCGGCGCTCACCCAGAATCTGCCCGTGCTGGTCGAAGACGAACAGCTTCGAGTTGGTCTTGCCGAAGTCGAGGACAGCCACCTTCACTGGACGGCCCCCGAGGCAGAGGCGATCCGCACCATGACGCCGGCATCTTCGAGCATACGCGCGTCGGCATCGGACAGGCCGTCGTCGGTCACCAGCGTGCCGATGCGCGACAAGGGCAGTGCGACGTTGCGCGCGTGGATAGACAGTTTGCGGCTGTCGGCCAGCACCACGATCTGGTCGGCACATAGGCTGAGCTCGACGATGGAGCGAACCAGCAGCGGATGCGATTCCAGCACGCCCTGCTGGCTGATGCCCTGCGCGCCAAGAAAGAACTTCGACGCATAGAAGGGCACGGCCTGGGTGAGCGAATGGATGATGCCAGGCTCGCGATGCAGTTCACCGCCGGCAACGGTCAGGCTGCAATGGCCGTGGTCGCTCAAATAGGCCACGAGCGGCATCGAATTGGTATAGAGCCGGATGTTGCGGTCGGCGAGCTTGACGCCGAGATGGAAGCAGGTCGAACCCCCATGCACGATGACGGCGTCGCCATCGCGCACCATGGTCGCCGCGAGAGCGGCGATCTGCCGTTTGGCCTCGACCGCGAGATCGCGGTTCTCGTCGTAGGGCCTGGCATAGGCGACGCCCGCCTGCGCAGCGCCATCGAGCGCCGAGATGCCGCCATAGACCTTGCGTGCCTCGCCGGCCTCGTCGATCTTGTCGATATCGCGCCGCACCGTCGCAGCCGATACGCCGAGCCGCTCCTGCAGCTCGCGCACCGAGGCGAAGGGGCGATCCCGCAACAGCTCGACGATCTGACGCTGGCGGCCGGAGTCGCTCAACGGATACCCTCCCGAAATGCCATTTTGCCACGGCAATTGGTGTAACTTACTCAGAGTTAATCAGAATGCAAGCTTGATTTGGTTGAACAAGATCACTATTGACGTAACTTGCTCGCATCTGCGATACCGGCGTCATGCGTTATCCTGGCCACCCGGATCCAAAGCCGTGGCGAGCGCCGGTTCGTGAAGGAGTTTCGATGGCAATCAATGCGGATGCGCAGGAACTGGCTGCGTTGCGGTCGCTTTCGGCCAGCATCGGGTGCGACCCGCATCTGACCCAGGCCGCGGGCGGCAACACTTCGCTGAAAGCCGGCGACACGCTCTGGATCAAGGCTTCCGGCACCTGGATGAAGGATGCGCTCGCCGAAGAGATCATGGTTCCCGTGGCGATCCCCCCGCTGCTTAGGGCTGTCGAGGAGCGCGACCCGGCCGCCGATCAGCCACAGGGTTTCGCCATCGAGGCGCTCAATGCCCGCAAGCTGCGTCCTTCGATCGAGACCACGGTTCACGCGCTGATGCCGCAGCGCGTCGTCCTGCATGTCCACTGCGTCGACACCATTTCGCTTGCGGTGCAGGCCGACTGCGAGGCTCAAATCGCCAAGCGCCTCGATGGTCTCGAATGGGCGTATGTTCCCTATCGCCGGCCGGGCCTGCCGCTTGCCCAGGGGATTGTCGAGCGCCTTCGGCCTGGGGTCGATGTGCTGATCCTTGCCAATCATGGCCTGGTCGTCGCAGCCGAAACCGTGGCCGGCGCCGAGGCGCTGCTGCGTCGCGTCACGGGGCTGCTGGCGCGGCCGCCGCGCGAGGTGGCGGAGCCCAACCTTGTCGCATTGACGGCGCTCATCGGACACACCGGCTACAGGTTGCCAGCGGATGTCGAAGCGCATGCCGTCGCGATCGATCCTGAGAGCCGCCGCATGGCGGCAGGAGGCAGCCTCTATCCCGATCACGTCATCTTTCTCGGCCAGGGTTCGGTCGTGGCGAGGCCCGGTGAGGACGTGATGCGTGTCACCGAACGGTGCGGTACGGCACCGGTGGCGATCCTGTTTCCCGGGCTTGGCGTGCTGATGCGCGGCGACGCCAGTCCCGGCGCCAATGCCATGCAACGCTGCCTCGCCGACGTGACGTCGCGGGTCGACGTCGCAGCGAAGCTGAATTATCTGACCGCCGCCGAGAACGATGAACTGATCAACTGGGACGCCGAGAAGTATCGCCAGAAACTCAATGCAGCCGGCAGCTGAGATGGCGCTTTCGATCGGCCCGCTTTCGATTGGGATCGACATAGGCACATCGGGTGCGCGCGCCGTCGCCATGCGGCCGGACTTCTCGATTGCCGCGCGTTCCGCCGTTCCACTCGACAGATTTGGCCAGAACGCCCGCGACCCCTCGGTATGGTGGTCAGCGGTCGGCGCGGCGCTGACCGAACTGCTTTCCGGCATCGATCGCGCGGCGGTGCGGTCGATTGCCGTCGACGGCACTTCGGGCACGCTGCTGCCGGTCGACGGCGCCGGGCGGCCGCTGGCCGAGCCGTTGATGTACAGCGACAAGGTCGACGACGACGTCATTCTGGCGGTGATCGCGCGTGAGGCGCCGGCCGCGAGCGCAGCACGTGGGCCGACGTCCGGTCTCGCCAAGGCGCTGTGGTTCCAGCGCCTGCCCGGCATTGCTGCGGTGCTGCATCAGGCCGACTGGATCGCGGCACAGTTTTCCGGCGCCTTCGACATCAGCGACGAGAACAATGCCCTGAAAACCGGCTACGACGTCGAGGCCCGCCGCTGGCCGGACTGGATTGCGGCGACCGGCATGCGCATGGGATTTCTTCCTCGTGTCGTCAAGCCGGGCGATGTCACGGGAACGCTCACCGCGAGTGCGGCGGACCGGTTCGGCCTGGCGCGCGACGTTGCCGTGGTCGCTGGCACGACGGATGGCTGCGCGTCGTTCCTGGCGACGGGTGCTGCGGCAGTTGGCGACGGCGTCACCACGCTGGGCTCCTCTCTGACCATCAAAGTCCTCTCCGACCGGCCGATCTCGGCGCCGCAGTTCGGCATTTACAGTCACCGGCTGGGAGATGCCTATCTGGCGGGTGGTGCGTCGAATTCGGGCGGCAAGGTGCTGGCGCAGCATTTTTCTCTCGCGCGGATCATCGAATTGAGTGTGGTGATCGATCCGATGACCGAGACCGGCCTCGACTATTATCCGCTTCCCGCGGTTGGCGAACGCTTTCCGATCGCCGATCCTGATTTGCTGCCACGCCTGACGCCGCGGCCGGCGGACGACGCCGACTATCTGAAAGCCATGTTCGAGGGCATCGCGGTGATCGAGGCGCTCGGCTATCGCCGGCTTGCCGAACTCGGCGCCCCCCGGTTGACGTCGGTCAGAAGTGTCGGCGGCGGGGCGGCAAACGCCGCCTGGACCGCGATCCGGCAGCGCAAGCTGGGCGTCGATTTTCTGCCGGCGCTTTCGGACGAGGCGGCCGCCGGCACGGCACGGCTGGCGCTGATCGGCGCAATCGCAGCGGGGCTGTTGTGAGCACGAAAAAGGTCGAACATCTCGACGGCATCGGAGCGCTGGTCGAGCGCTATCAGGTGTTCCTGCTCGATCAGTTCGGCGTGCTGCACGATGGTACGAACCCCTATCCGGGCGCCGTGGAGGCGTTGGCGGCGCTGAAGCGTGCAGGCAGGACGATCGTGCTGGTCTCGAATTCCGGCAGGCGGGCGCGGCCCAACGAGACCCGCTTGCTGAAGCTCGGCTTTGAACCAGGAAGCTGGGATCAATTTGTCTCTTCCGGCGAGATCGCGTGGCGGTCTTTTCACGACATGGCGATATCCGGAACGCTGCGACCAAACACAAAATGTTTGCTGATTAGCCGCGAGGGCGATCGTTCGGCGATTGAAGGTCTGCCTTTTACGCTGACCAGCGACGGCGACGATGCCGAACTGGTGCTGATCGCCGCCAGCGAGGGCGACCGCTACGACATCGAGCACTATCGCAGGCTCTTTGCGCCGGCAGCGACGCGGCAGGTGCCGTGCTTCTGCACCAATCCCGACAAGATCATGCTGACGGCAGTCGGGCCTCGCTTTGGCGCCGGCCAGCTTGCGGATCTCTACGAGAGCCTCGGCGGCAGCGTCACCCGTATCGGCAAGCCCTATACACCGATCTTCGACGCCGCGCTGGCGCTGGCGGGCAACCCGGACCGCAGCAGCGTGGTCTGTATCGGCGACAGCGTCGAACACGATGTCGCCGGTGGAATTGGTGCCGGTGTGGCGACTGCGCTGGTCTTGTCCGGAATATTGGCGGACACCCCTGATCTCGCCGAGCTTTTCGACAGTCTTAACGCCTACCCCGACTACACCACGGATATTTTTAAGTTCGCTGATTGAGATCTGCAATTTCCCAGGGTTGGGCGCTGTGATCGTGCTGCTTTCGGTGGCGCAGCCCTTTCGCCGCCGTTGCCAGTTCACATCTTGTTGGTCAGGGGCTATTGGACTGCATGCGTGATTTCCAACTCCCCGGGCGCTCGCCGGTTCGTGCGACGGAAGCGATGGCCGCGACATCGCACCCTCTGGCGACGCTGGCGGCAATCGAGATGCTGCGGTCCGGCGGCAACGCGATGGACGCAGCCGTGTGCGCGGCGGCGGTGCAGGCGGTGGTCGAGCCGCAATCGACCGGTATCGGCGGCGACTGTTTCGTCCTCTACTGTCCCAACGGCCAAGGCGAGGTTCTGGCCTTCAACGGCTCCGGCCGCGCACCGGCAGCAGCAGAGGCTGAGTGGTATCTGGACAAGGGGCATGACCAACTGCCTGAATCCGGTCCGCACTCGGTCACCGTGCCGGGCTCCGTCGACGCCTGGTGCCGGCTGCTCGATGATCATGGCAGAAAGGGCATCGACGCCGCGCTCGCACCGGCCATACGTTACGCCGAACAGGGTTATGTCGTCCAAGACCGCGTCGCCTTCGACTGGGCTGAAAGTGCCGCCTTGCTGGCCGCCGACGAACATGCGGCGCGGATATTTCTGCCGGATGGAAAGGCGCCGCAGGCCGGCGAGCTGCACCGGCAGCCGCAACTGGCCGAGACCTTGCGCATCGTCTCGCGCCGTGGCCGCGCCGGCTTCTATGATGGCGAGGTCGCCGACGACATGGTGTCACGTCTGCGCGCGCTTGGCGGGCTGCATGCGCTCGAGGATTTTTCGGCGACGAAGGGCGACTATGTCAGGCCGGTCGGCACATCCTACCGGGGCTACGACATCCATCAGATGCCGCCGAACAACCAAGGGCTGACGGCACTGATCATGCTGAATGTGCTGTCAGGCTTTTCGCTCGGCTCGCTGGACCCAAACGGCGCCGAGCGCTTTCATCTCGAGATCGAGGCGGGGCGGCTTGCCTATCAGGACCGCGACGATTTCATCGGCGACCAGAACCGGGTCCATGTTCCCGTGCAGCAGTTGTTGTCCAGCTCCCATGCGGACCGGCTTCGCGCCGAGATCGATCCGGCGCGCGCAATGACCCATCTGCCTCGCCTGGAGCTTCAGCCGAGCGATACCGTCTACATCTCGGTGGTCGACCGCGACCGTAATGCGGTCAGCTTCATCAACTCGACCTTTGGTTCGTTCGGCAGCGGGGTGGTCGGCCCCAAGACCGGCGTCGTCCTGCAGAATCGCGGCAGCAGCTTCCGCCTGGCGGCGGACCATCCAAACCGCATCGCACCGGGAAAACGTCCGATGCATACCATCATGCCGGGCATGGTGACAGCCAAGGGCAGGGCAGTCATGCCGTTTGGCGTGATGGGCGGCGGCTACCAGCCGTTCGGCCATGTCCACCTTCTCACCAACATGATCGATTTCGCCATGGACCCGCAGGAGGCGCTGGATGCGCCACGTGTGTTTTACCGCCAGAACACTGTGGAGACCGAGCGTGGCGTTCCGGCCGAGGCGATCGCTGGCCTGCGCGAGCGCGGCCATGACGTGTCCATCCCAACCGACCCGCATGGCGGCGGCCAGCTGGTGCTGATCGACTGGGACAAGGGCACGCTTACCGGCGCGTCCGATCCACGCAAGGATGGTTGCGCGCTGGGTTACTGACGGTCGGCTGCGCCCTGCGTGCCGGTCCTGTTCAGTTTTGGCGCTGCCGCCACCAGCGCCTTGCCGATCGCCGACTGCGGGGCACCGATGACCGCGCGGGCGTTGCCACTTTCGGCGACCCGGCCGGCATCGAGAATGACGACGCGATGGGCGATGGCGCTGATGACGCCGAGATCATGCGAAATGAACAGGTAGGCGATCCGTTGCTCGCGTTGCAGATCGAGCAGCAATTGCAGGATCTGCCGGCGAACCGATACGTCGAGCGCGGACACCGCCTCGTCGAGGACGATCAGCGACGGTTTTGTGGCGATGGCTCGCGCAATCGCGATGCGCTGGCGCTGGCCGCCCGAGATCTCGTGGATGGCGCGGGCGGCGAGATCAGCGCTCAGGCCGACGCGCTCGAGCAGAGCGGCGATGCGCCGCGGGCGTTCTGATCGGGCCGCGATGCCATGGATGCGCAAAGGATCGTCAAGCACGCGCGCGACGCTGGCGCGCGGATTGAAGGCGGCGAGCGGGTCCTGGAAGACCATTTGCAAACGCGCGCGCCGTGCGCGCAACGCAGTACCGTTCAGGGACAGGAAATCGCCGCCTTCGAACTCGATACGGCCGGCGTCCGGTTCGATCAGCCGCAGCAGCAGCCTGGCGATCGTCGACTTGCCGCTGCCGGAAGGGCCGGCCAGCGCCAGCGTCTCGCCGGCCTCGATGTGAAAGGAGACATCATCGACGGCGGCGATCGTCTTGCCGCCGCGCCGATATCGTTTGGTCAGGCCGGAAACGGCCAGCAATGGACTGCTCACCGCGACGCTCCCGACTGCCGCAGCAGCGGTTCGGCGTCGAGGCCGAGATGGGCATCGAGCAGCGCTCTTGTGTAGGCGTGGCGCGGGCTGGCGACGATCTGCGCCGTCGCGCCGAGTTCGACCAGCTCGCCGTGCCGGAACACGGCGATGCGCTCGGCCAGCTCGGTGGCCAGCGCGATGTCGTGGCTGACGAACAGCAGCGTCATACCGTCCTCGGCCACCAATTGCCGGATCAGCGCGACGATCTCGGCCTGCACGATGGTGTCGAGCGCGCTGGTCGCCTCATCGGCGATCAGCAGTTTCGGACCGGCCGCGATCGCCGCGGCAATCGCCACGCGCTGCTTCTGGCCGCCGGAAAGCTGGTGCGGATAAGCGTGCAAGGCGGCGTCCGGGTCGGGCAGGCGGACGCGTTCGAGCAGGGTTTTTGCCCTGGCATAGGATTGCGACCAGGTAAGGCCGAGATGTGTGTGCGCGACTTCCGCGATCTGCTCGCCAACCGCCATGACCGGATCGAGGCTGGCCGACGGGTCCTGGAAGACGAAGCCGATGTCGCGGCCGCCGAGGGGGGAGTGGGTGGGTGTAACGGCAGATATTTGAACGTTGCGTTCCATGAGGCCCCCCTCTGTCCTGCCGGACATCTCCCCCTCAAGGGGGGAGATTGGCAGTTTCGCTGTTGGGTCCCCTCCTGCAACCTTGGAGATTGGCGAAGGCGGAGATGAGAGCGCAATCTCCCCCCTTGAGGGGGAGATGTCCGGCAGGACAGAGGGGGGTGCCTTGGCACCAAAGGAGGGCAAAAACCACTCGATCGAGCCTCCAACGTTGGAAGATCCCGGCAGCAGTCCGGCAACGGCCAGCGCCAGCGTGCTCTTGCCCGAGCCGCTCTCGCCAATGATGGCGAGGCGCTCGCCGGCGGCGACATCGAAGCTGACATGGTTCAGCGCCGCCATCTCGCTGCCGTCACGGCGATAGGCCACCGTCAAATCGCGGATCGAAAGCAGCGCCGTCACGACAGGCTCCTTCTCACCGCAGCCGTTTCGACGACGCCTTCGCCGGCGAGGTAGACGCCGAGTACGGTCAGCACGAGCGCTACGCCGGGAATGATCGACAGGAAGGGCGCGGTGCGCAGCACGGCGCGACCTTCGGCGATCATGCCGCCCCAGGTCACGCGATTAGGGTCGCCAAGGCCGAGGAACGAAAGTGCCGCTTCGGTGAGGATCGCGGCGGCGACGATCACCGACGACAATGCCAGCACCGGCGGCAATGCGTTGGGCAGCACTTCGCGCAAGGCGATCTCCAACGGATGCATGCCGATGACGCGGGCGCCGGCGACAAAATCGCGCTCGCGGATCGACAGCACTTCGGCGCGGGCAACACGCGCCGGCCCGGTCCAGGCGCCGAGCGCGACCGCCGCAACGACGACGCCGAGCGACGGCCCGACTACACTGACGAAAGCCAGCGCCAGCAGAAAGCTCGGCACGGTCTGGAAGGCGTCGGTGATGCGCATCAGCACCTCGTCGACGAGACCGCCGGCAAAGCCGGCCAGCGTGCCGACTACAGCGCCGAAGGCAAGGGCTGCGGCTGCCGCCGCCAGCCCGACCGCCAGCGAGGTACGGGCGCCGTGGAGAAGCGCGGCCAGCACGTCGCGGCCGAGCCGGTCGGTCCCGAGCGGCAGCGACCAGTCCTGAAAGGGCGGCAGCAATGCCGGCCCGGCAATCGCCTGCGGGTCGCCGGGAAAGAACAGCGGCGCTGTCAGCGCCATGGCCAACAGCGCTACCAGAATGATCGCGCCGGCGACCGCTTCCGGCGTGCGAAGAAAGCGGCGAAGCGGGCTCACGCGCTGGCCTCGCTGGCGCCGACGCGCGGATCGAGGAAGGCATAGGCGATGTCGACAAGAAGATTGATGACGATGACCAGAACGGCGCTGACCAGGATGATGCCGAGCAGCAGCGGCGTGTCGCGCGCGGCCACCGCTTCCTGCGCCAGCCGGCCAAGGCCGGGCACCGAAAACACGCTTTCGATGACGACGCTGCCGCCGAGCATCTGCGCTGATTGCAGGCCGAGCATGGTGACCAGCGGCAACAGCGCGTTGCGGGCGACGTGGGCGAGCACGATCCGGCGGCGGGAGAGCCCTTTGGCGCGGGTGGCGAGGACAAAATCCTGCCGCCAGATCTCGGCCATGCCGGCGCGCATCATGCGCAGATAGAGTGCCAGATAGATGAAGCCGAGTGCCGACACCGGCAGCACGAGATGGCGGGTGATATCCACCCCGCGGTCAAGGCCGGTCTTGCCCGACGCGATGCTCTCGATGCCGCCGATCGGCAACCAGCGCAGGTCGACGGCAAAGACGATGATCAGCACCAGCCCGAGCCAGAAGCCGGGAATGGCATAGAGCGCCAACGAGCCGATCGACAGCAAGCGGTCGCGAAAGCTGCCGGGTCTGGCGCCGGCATAGATGCCGAGTGCCGAGCCGAGCCCGAAGGAGAGCGCGGTGGCGCTGCCCATCAACAGCAGTGTGTTGGGCAGGCGTTCGAGGATCACGTCGCGGATCGGCCGTGAGAAGGTGACCGACTGGCCGAGATCGATATGCAGCAGCGCCCAGAGGTAGTTCGCTAGAGCGGGATGAGATTACCTGCGGTCATAGCCTGAGTTTGCGAAGTAATTTGAGCACTCGAGCGGTGTGACGCGGTTGAGAATCTGGCCGATGGCGTTGCAGACCGTTTCAACGGTGCGCTTTGCGGCCTTTCGCAGCCAGTGCTTGAGCTTGGCGAAGAGCTGTTCGATCGGATTGAGGTCAGGCGAGTATTTCGGCAGGAAGAAGAGCCTCGCGCCGGCCTTTCGGATGGCGCGACGCACGGCCTTGCCTTTGTGGCTGCCGAGATTGTCCATCACAACGATGTCGCCCGGCTGGAGAGTGGGCACGAGAACCTTCTCGACATAGAGGAGGAACCTCTCGCCGTTGATCGGCCCGTCGATGAGCCAGGGCGCTTCGACGCGATCATGACGCAGCGCAGCCAGAAAGGTCATTGTCTTCCAGTGGCCATTGGGAACTTTGGCCTTGATCCGCTGTCCGACCGGTGCCCAACCCCTGAGCGGGGCCATGTTGGTCTTGGTCCAGGTCTCGTCGATGAACACCAGGCGGGCGGGGTCGATCCGGTCCTGATACAGAACCCATTGCCTCCGTCGGCGCGCAACATCGGGACGATCTTGCTCGGCGGCGATCAGCGTCTTTTTTTGTGAGACAGCTTCTCGGCGTGCACGAACTCCCACACCGAGCGGTAGTCAACCTTCAGGCCACGCTCGCCAAGTTCGGCCACAAGCCCGCGCAAGGTGAAGTCCTTCTCCCGGCAGCGCTCGACAAGCCAGTCGCGCCACGCTCCCGATATCTTCTTCGGCTTGTAGCCGCCCACTTGGCGGGGCGCCACGCTCCCCGTCTGTTCCACCCGCTTCAGCCACTCGATCGCCGCGCTGTAGCTGACGCCAAATCGAGCAGCCGCCGCGCGCCGCGAAAGCCCTTCAACCTTGACCGCCGCAACAACCCGTTCGCGCAGGTCCATTGAATATCCAACCATCAATGCTGGCCTCCTGCCCAGCAGCAAGGTTGAATCAGATCATCGCTGATTTGGGAATCCCACGACTCCCATAAATCTCATCCCGCTCTAGCCGCGTCAGCGCCGACTGGTCGAGGCCCCAGCGATGGCGTAGCAGTTCGATCATGCCGGCGTCGCCGCCGGTCGAGGCGATATAGGCGTCGACCGCGTCGCCGGGGGCGGCTTCCAACAAAAGGAAGCTGCCGATTACGACAATCAGCAGCACGAAGACGCTGCCGACGAGGCGACGGCGAAGGAGGAGAAGCGCGCGGGTCATGGCGGCGCCGGCTGCTTGGGGCTGAGCCGAGAAATGCCCCGTCCAGGCACCCCCCTCTGTCCTGCCGGACATCTCCCCCGCAAGGGGGGAGATCGGATGTCATCAGCGATTTCGCCAATCGTCAACGCAGCGGGCAAGCGAGCCAAGGTTGCGGCCAGCCAATCTCCCCCCCTGCGGGGGAGATGTCCGGCAGGACAGAGGGGGGTGTGAAGGAACTCGGCATTTGACCAAGTTTCCACACAGACTTCGCTGCGAATTTTCATCCGCGCGATAGTGTCACGATTCCAAATAGGTGTCCGCCCAGTTCGATACCGCCCAGCGTGGGTTGTTGGCGACATTCCTCACCGTGTCTCTGGCAACGCTGATAAAACTCCATTCGGCGACATTGATCAGCGGCAGGTCGGCTGCGACCTTTTTCTGGAACTCCCTGTAAAGTTCCGTCCGCGCGGCGGGGTCGAGCGTCTCCGACGCCTTGGCGATGAGGGCGTCGAGCTCGTCGTTCTTGTAGCCGCCCTGGTTGGAGAACGGCACCCCGTCCGGGATGCCGCTCTGCACCAGGATGGTGGTCGAGATAGCCGGGTCGCCGCGGAACACCGGCGGCCCGACCGCAAGGTCGAAGGTGTGGTCGGTGTAAACGGCCTTGATATGCGCGGCCGAGTCGTTGTTGACCAGTTGGGCGTCGATGCCGATGGCGGCGAGCGCCTGGCGCAGATAGTCGCCGAACTGCCTGGTTTCGTTGAAATAGGGCGCCGGCAGCAGTTTTAACGAAAAGCGCTTGCCGTCGTCACCCTTGCTGTAGCCGGCTTCGTCGAGCAGGGCGTTGGCCTTGGCCACGTCGAAGGCATAGGTCGGTACATCGGCCGTATAGAACTGCGGATCGTTTTTCGGCACCGGGCCGGTGGCGGTGGCGGCGTAGCCGAGGAACACCGTCTTGACGACGAAATCCTTGTCGATGGCGTGGGCGATCGCCTGGCGCACCTTGAAGTCGGCCAGTTCCTTGCGGCGATGGTTGATCTCGACGACGAGCTGATAAGTCAGCGCCTCATAACCCTTGGTGATCACCTTGAGGCCAGGCACTTTTGAGATGCGGTCGAGATCGGCCAGCGGCACCGCGGAAAAGGCGGCGAGCTGGATCTCTTCGGCCTCGAGCGCGCTTGCCGCCGAGGTGCGGTCGGGCAGCACCTGATAGATGATCTCGTCGAGGTAAGGCTGGTCCTTGCCCCAATAGTCGCCATTCTTCTCCAGCCGGTAATATTCGCCTGGCTTGTGTTCGGCGAATTTGAACGGGCCGGTGCCGACAGGCGCATTGTTGGCCGGGTTCTCTTCGATCTTGCCTGTCTCGTAGACGTGCTTCGGCACCACGCTGCTCAGCGCCGGCAAGGCGTTGCGGATCAGTTGGAACGGTGTCGGCCTGGCGAATTTGAACACCGCCGTCAGCTCGTCCGGCGTGTCGACCGCCTCCAGATCCTTGAACACGGTGCGGCCGAGGTTCTGCAGCGGCTTCCAGATCTGCAGCGCCGAGAAGGCGACGTCGGCGGAGGTAAAGGGTTTGCCGTCATGCCATTTGACGCCCTCGCGCAATTTGAACGTCACTGACAAGCCGTCGGCGGCGCCCTCCCAGCTTGTCGCCAGGCGCGGGTCGAGCCCGTCCTTGCCGTCAAAGGACGCCTCGGCCAAAGGTTCCACGATCTTGCTCGAAATGAAGAAGACGCCGTTGGACGCGACGATCGCCGGATTGAGGTTGCGCGGCTCGGAATCGGCGGCGACGACCAGCCGTCCGCCTTGCTTCGGCGTCTGTGCCCAGCCGATCGTCGGCAGCGCCGTCGAAGCCAGCAGCAGTGCCGAACCGGCAAGCACGGTGCGTCTGGAAACTTTGACTTCTGACATGATCGAACTCCGTCCCGCTCAGCCACCCGGCCGGGTGGCCAATACCCTCGGACGCCGGACGGCATCCTTGCAAGGGTGATTATGAGCCTTGCCGAGGGTTTCGCCAGAGACGGATTTGGCGCATCCTCATGTGGCTTTGAAAATATCGTCCGCTGGACCAGTTACAGAAAGCGGTTCAAGCCCACCTTATCTGGTAGGACCAGACTTATCTGTAAGACCAGACTGGAGACTGCCGCGATCTGATCGTGCGGCCAAAGAATTCAGGGAGAGAGAAGATGAACGTCGTTCCGGGTCAGAATGCCGTCAGCACCATCCCGTTCGACCACGCCAGGGTCGACCGGCTGATGGAGGAAGCCGGCATCGATGTGCTGCTCGCCACCTCCAAGCACAACACGCAATATCTGCTTGGCGGCTACAAGTTCATCTTCTTCGCTGCCATGGATGCGATCGGCCACAGCCGCTATCTGCCTGTTGTCGTCTACGAGAAGGGCGGACCGGACCACGCCGCCTATATCGGCAACCGCATGGAGGGCGCCGAGCACCAGAACAACCCGTTCTGGACGCCGACCTTCCACGCCGCCAGCTGGGGCACGCTCGACGCCGCCAATCTCTCCGTCGAACACCTGACGAAAATCGGCAAGGGCGGCGCCCGCATCGGCATCGAGCCGGCTTTCCTGCCGTCGGATGCCTACACGCTGATCCGCAACGCGCTGCCGGATGCAAGGCTCGTCGATGCGACTGATATGCTGGAGCGGATGCGGGCGATCAAGACGGATGCGGAGCTGGAGAAGCTGCGCATCGCTTCTGAACTGATCACCGATTCCATGCTGGCAACCATTGCCTGGGCGCGCGAAGGCACGACCAAGACCGAGATCATCGAGCAGCTGCGGCGCGAGGAGACCAATCGCGGTGCGCATTTCGAATATTGCCTGCTGACGCTCGGCGCCAGCCACAACCGCGCCGGCTCGCCGCAGGCGTGGAAGAAGGGCGAGGTGATGTCGATCGATTCCGGCGGCAATTATCACGGCTATATCGGCGACCTCTGCCGCATGGGCATTCTCGGTGAGCCGGATGCCGAACTCGAGGATCTGTTGGCCGAAGTCGAGGCGGTGCAGCAGGCCGCCTTTTCCAAGGTACGCTCCGGCACGCTGGGTGGCGAGATGATTTCCTACGCGGAAGGCGTGCTGAAGAGATCCATAGTCGCGCCCTATACCGATTTCTTTGCCCACGGCATGGGACTGATCACCCATGAGGCGCCGTTCCTGATGACCAATCATCCGGTGACTTATGAGGGCACTTATGCCGAAAAGCCGCTGGAGAAAAATATGGTGCTCTCGGTCGAGACGACGATGCTCCACCCGACGCGCGGCTTCATCAAGCTCGAGGATACGGTGGCGGTGACCGAAACCGGCTACGTCATGTTCGGTGATCGGGGCAGGGGTTGGAATAGAGGTGATATCCGATAGAGCTGAAATTTCAATAATCAAAATATATGTAGCGCGCTTATGTTTGCGGATATTTGAAAATTAACAAAACTGCTATTGAAATGGACGCTCACCGTCTTATATGCTATCTTCGATAGTGTAGACTTAAGGAGAAACGATATTGAGCCAGGATTACGCCCGTGAGAAATTTGTGACCGCCACGTCTACCCTCGTAGGGAATGGAGATATCAGAACGCGGTTGCTCGGCGCCTATATGTCCTTTCATCCGATCAAGGAAAGCGATTTTCGCACCTCGGAACTTTCTAAAGGATACAAGGAGATCATGGGCCGTCTCACGAAAGTGACGCCTAAAGATTCGGACGAGGGTCGCGTTCCGGCAACCGTGAAGCAACTCTCTGATGACGAAGCCGGTGAGATTGCAGAACTAATTTGGAACCTGACGTATAGTCTTTTGACTGCTCCTCGGGTCGATAGATAGCAGATCAAGGTCGGCTTGGATCACTTCCCACCCGGCGGCAGCAGCCTGAAATCCGGCAGGTCGCGCAACGCCAGTTCCGGCCCGGCCGGCGAATAGACGACGAAAAGCTGCATCGGCGCATCGCCGGTGTTCAGCGTCGAGTGGAAGCGGCTTTCCGGCACATAGATGGTGCAGCCGGGGCCGACCTTCTCAACGACCGGATTGCCGTCCTCGTCCTCGACCATCTGCTCGCCATTGCCTGATATGACGAAGATGATCTCTTCCGCGCCGGGATGGTTGTGGCGCGTGTGCCCCTTGCCGGACGGAAGGTCGACGACGCCGCCGGAAAAGCGCTCAGCACCATTCACTTCGGGCGCCACCGTCAGCGAGAGCTTGCCCCAGCCGAAGCCGAAGGCGCTGACATCCTTCGGATACACGAACACCTTGCTCTTGTCGGTCATCGTCCTATCCCTTCTTTTTCTTTGCGGTCGTTCTGGCACCGCTTTTTTTTGTTTGCGCATCGGATTTTCCCAAATCCGGTTCCCACTTTTGGGCCCGATGCTCCAGCGTGACCGCCTTGAAATCCGCGGTCTGCCTGGCGATCGCCGCTTCCGCCGGCAGCCGCTCCATCGAGCTTGCCCCGTAGAAGCCGTGCAGGCCCTTGCAGCGTTCGAGGATGTAGCGGGCATCGTCCGGCATCGAGATCGGCCCGCCATGGCAAAGCAGGATCACATCCTTGCGCACGGCACGCGCCGCTTCAGCGATGGCGTCGATCTCCGTCACGCAGTCGTCGAGCGATTTGGCCGACGTCGCGCCAATCGAGCCGCCGGTGGTCACCCCCATATGAGCGACGACGATGTCGGCGCCGGCGTTGGTCATGGCGCGCGCCTCATCGGGGTTGAAGACATAAGGCGTGGTCAGCAGATCGAGTTCGTGTGCCGCGGCGATCATGTCGACTTCGAGCCCGAAGCCCATGCCGGTTTCTTCGAAACTCTGCCGCATCTGGCCGTCGAACAGGCCGATGGTCGGAAAGTTCTGCACGCCGGAAAAACCCATCGTCTTCAGCTCGGCCAGCAGGAGCGGCATGATGACGAAGGGATCGGTGCCGTTGACGCCGGCCAGCACCGGCGTCTTCTTCACCACCGGCAGCACCTCACAGGCCATTTCCTTGACGATCTCATTGGCGTTGCCATAGGCGAGCAGGCCGGCAGCCGAGCCGCGGCCGGCCATGCGGTAGCGGCCGGAATTGTAGATGATGATCAGGTCGATGCCGCCGGCCTCCTCGGCCTTGGCCGACAGCCCGGTGCCGGCGCCGCCGCCGACGATCGGCACGCCGCCGGCAATCATCTTGCGGAACTTTTCCAGGATCTTCTTGCGCGGTATGGCGGGCATGGCTTCGTCTCTCACTGTCTGGCGATGTCGAGAAAAGCCGCAACCGCAGCCTTGGCGAATTCGGGATCGTTGATGTGCAGCGGCAGGCGGATCACACGACGCGTGCTATCCGGCATGATCGTGCGCTCGATGGCCTCGAAGAGTGCTGCATCGGCCTCAGGGTCGAAGAAGGCGCCGCCTTCGATGTCGAGCGCCGAGATGCCCTTTTCGGGGATGAGGAACCGGACCGGACCCTCGCAGAGGCTCAGTCTTGCGCCGATCCATTCGCCGATCTTGCGGCTTTCGTCAGGTATCGTGCGCATCAGTGTCACGTTCGGATTGTGCTCGTAGAACAGCCGCTCGCTAAAACGTTCCGGAATGGTCGATGGCGCCCAGAAATTCACCATGTCGAGCGCGCCGACCGAGCCGACATAGGGCAGTTTCGTGCGGGCGATCGCGCCGAAACGGTCTTCGATTGCCGGCAGAACGCCGCCAAACAGGAGGTCGCAGACTTCTGTCGTCGTGATGTCGATGACGCCGGACAGCAAGCCGCTGTCGGCCAGCTTCTCCATGGTGCGGCCGCCGGTGCCGGTGGCATGGAAGACCATGCAGTCATAGGTCGAACGAAGCTCGTCCGCGATGGAAGTCACGCATGGCGTGGTGACGCCGAACATGGTGAGCCCGATCGACGGTTTGCCGTCGGGCGGCGGCGCCGGGTTCGCAGCCATGGCTGATATGGCCTGGGCGGCGTTGTGCAGCACGACGCGAGACAGCCGGTTCAAGCCGGCCATGTCGGTTACCGACGGCATCATGATGATGTCGGAGACATCGACATAAGGCGCGGTGTCGCCCGAGGCGAGCGTCGAGACCATGATCTTGGGAAGGCCGAGCGGCAGCGCGCGCATGCCTGATGTGATGATCGAAGTGCCGCCACCGCCGCCGATGCCGATCATGCCGGATATGTCGGTGCGCGATTGGACAAACCGGGTGAAGGCGATGGCCATAGCCGCCACCGCGGTGCCGCGGTCGTCGCTGCCGAGCACGGCACTGCTGCCATCGGGATGATGGCCGGCGACCTCTTCGGCCGAGACATCGACCGGCACGGTCGCATTACGCGTTCCGACATCGACGCGGGCGACAGCAGCACCGGTGACGGCGACCGCATCGGCAAGAAAGGCGAGTTCCTCACCCTTGGTGTCGGCGGTGCCCACCACATAGACGCGCTTCATTGCGTTTCCCCGGTTCGAGGCGCACTCGGCGTTGCTGCCGGCCGCTCTTTTGCCCGGCCGTTCGTCAGATCGAAAGGCCATTGCAATTTTTTGAGACGTGCGTATCATATTGACATGAATGTCTCACGTCAACCAGCGGCAACGACCGACGATGCGGGTTCTGGAGCGGCGCGCGGGCCGCGCGCCCGCACAAGGCGGTTGATGCTGGAGACGGCGACAAGGCTGATGCAGGCGGGCGCCACGCCCTCGGTCAGCGAGGTCGCCGAAGCGGCGGAAGTCTCCCGCGCCACCGCCTATCGGTATTTTCCAAGCCAGGCGGCGCTTGTGCAGGCGGTGGTCGACGAAGGGCTTGGGCCGATCCTCACCTGGAAGTCAGCATCGGCTGATCCAGAGCGCCGCGTCGTCGAACTGTTCGACACGGCCATGCCACGCATCGAAGCCTTCGAGGCGACGTTCAAGGCGGCGCTGAAGCTGTCGCTCGACCAGTGGGCGCGGCGGCAGGCCGGCACGCTGGACGGCGAGCCGGCCTTCACCCGCGGCCATCGCATCGATCTGCTCAAGGACGCGATCGCACCGCTCAAGCACCGGCTGCCGCCACGCGAATTCAAGCGCCTGGCACAGGCCCTGTCGCTGATCTTCGGCGTCGAAGTGCTGATCGTGCTGAAGGATATATGGGGGCTGGACAGCCGCAAGATGATGTCGGTAGCGCAATGGGCAGCCGGCGCCCTGGTGCGAGCTGCGGTGATGGAATCGATGAGTGGAGGAGGCAGAAGCGCGCCGGCGACAGCTGCGGAATAGCATCGATCTGGTTCGACCAGATGGGGATGCCCACTACCGACAATAGTCGGCGTGCCGTAGCGCGAGGAATGGCCTTGCGTATCAACGAGTAGGAAAATTTAAGAAAAACAGACAGATGTTGCTGGAATCTGCTTGTCTGAGGCCCTGCCATCGTCCAAGAAAGAGCTTGACGTGCGTCCGAAATTGGTAATACCAGATCAGGACGATATAGCGGTCGAAAGTGAGGGTTGCGATCCGTTTCCGGCTGGGCGAGGAGGCTCAAAAACCGGAACGGCGCCATCACGGAAGAACTACCAGGGTCGGCCTCGCCGCCGGCTCGGATGATACGGTAGAATGCGCACAAGGGAGGAAATCATCATGCGCAAGACAGTGACCAGCATGCTTGCTGGTATCGGCTTAGTGCTCGCCTGCGGAACGTCCGTCTACGCGCAGGATAAGGAACTCACCATATTCTGGGCTGAATGGGATCCGGCGAACTATTTGCAGGAACTCGTCAACCTTTACGAAGCCGAGAGCGGCGTGAAGATCACGGTCGAGACGACGCCGTGGCCGGATTTCCAGACCAAGGCATTCACCGAGTTCAACGCCAAGGGTAGTGCCTACGACATGGTCGTCGGCGATTCCCAGTGGATTGGCGCGGCCTCCGAGGCAGGCCACTATGTCGACCTCACCGACTTCTTCAACGAGCACAACCTGAAGGAAGTGATGGCGCCGGCGACAGTGAAATACTACGCCGAATATCCGTCCAACTCCGGCAAATACTGGTCGATCCCGGCCGAGGGCGACGCGGTCGGCTGGTCCTATCGCAAGGACTGGTTCGAAGACCCGAAGGAGATGGAAGCCTTCAAGGCCAAGTACGGCTACGACCTCGGCGTGCCGAAGGACTGGAAGCAGCTGCGCGACATCGCCGAGTTCTTCCACCGGCCCGACGAAAAGCGCTACGGCGTCGCCATCTACACCGACAACTCCTATGACGCTCTGGTGATGGGCGTCGAGAACGCCATTTTCTCCTTCGGCGGCGAGCTTGGCGACTATGCCACTTACAAGGTCGACGGGATCATCAACTCCGAGCAGAACGTCAAGGCGCTCGAGGCCTACAAGGAACTCTATTCCTTCACCCCTCCTGGTTGGGCCAAGGCCTTCTTCATCGAGGACAACCAGGCGATCACCGAAAACCTGGCGGCGATGAGCATGAACTACTTCGCCTTCTTCCCGGCGCTCATCAACGAAGCCTCGAACCCGAATGCCAAGGTCACCGGCTTCTTCGCCAACCCTCCAGGACCGAACGGCGACCAGTTCGCCGCGCTCGGCGGCCAGGGCATCTCCGTCATCTCCTATTCACAGAATCAGGAAGAGGCGATGAAGTTCCTGGAATGGTTCATCAAGGACGAGACGCAGAAGAAATGGGCGGAACTCGGCGGTTATACGGCAAGCGCCAAGGTGCTCGAGTCGCCTGAATTCCAGAACGCCACGCCCTACAACAAGGCCTTCTACGAAACCATGTTCAAGGTGAAGGACTTCTGGGCGACGCCGGAATATGCCGAGCTGCTCATCCAGATGAACCAGCGCGTCTATCCGTACATCACCGGCGGTCAGGGCACGGCCAAGGAAGTGCTCGATGCGCTCGCCGCGGACTGGAACGCGACGTTCAAGAAATACAACCGCGTGAAGTAAACGGCACTAACGCTCGGAGGGGGCGGGAGCCCGCCCCTTCCGTTTTCTTTTCCGGAGGAACGGGCCTTGGCCACTGCAGTCATGACCACGCTGGATCCCAAGTCGCGCTCCGCCGCCCGCGGCATGAGCGACCTAACGATCCGCAATCTCTTCATCATTCCGACGATCGTTTTCCTGATCGTGTTCAACATCTTTCCATTGCTCTATTCGCTCGGCTATTCGTTCACCGACTTTCGCGCATCGAGCGCGGCACCGGCCAATTTCGTCGGACTGCAGAATTACCGCGAGCTGCTCAACGACCTGTTCATCTGGTCGAATTTCGCCATCACCGCTAAATATGTCATCGTCTCGGTGGTCGGCCAGGTCCTCGTCGGCTTCGGCGTGGCGTTGCTGCTCAACCGCGATATCCCGCTGAAGGGCCTGCTGACGACACTGCTGCTGTTGCCGATGATGCTGTCGATGGCTGTCGTCGGCCTGTTCTGGAAACTGCTCTACGATCCGTCCTTCGGCATCATCAACTATACGCTCGGCCTCGGCTCCTTCGAGTGGCTGTCCAACCCCGACATGGCGCTCTACGCGGTTGCTATCACCGATATCTGGATGTGGTCGCCCTTCGTCATGCTGCTGTCGCTCGCCGGCCTGTCGGCGGTACCGAAGCACCTCTATGAGGCGGCCGCGATCGACCGCGCCGGGTCGTTCTATACCTTCTTTCGCATTACGCTGCCCCTGGTCGCGCCGATCCTGATGATCGCGATCATCTTTCGCACCATGGAGGCGTTCAAGACCTTCGATCTTGCCTACATCCTGACCAGCCAGCCAACCACCGAGGTGATCTCGATCCGGCTCTACAAGATGGCGTTCCAGGAATGGCAGACCGGGCGCTCCTGCGCGCTCGCCTACATCGTGCTGATCATGATCCTGGCGATCACCAACATCTACGTCAAATACCTGAACAAGGTGAAGGAGCGCTAGAATGGCCGCCGTCACCACCTCTACCGAGCGTTCGCTCAACAAGCTCGCCATCGTCGGCGTGCTGATCGTCACGATTATCTTCCTGGCGCCGATCTACTGGATAGCCTCCACCGCGTTCAAGCCGCGCAACCTCGCCACCACCATCCCGCCGACGGTGGTCTTCCAGCCGGAGATATCGCCCTTCGTCAAGCTGTTCACCAAGCGCTCGCAACTGCGCACAGCGCCGACGCCGGAACAATACGCCGCGGCCCCGTGGTGGGAGCGGCTGGTGTTTGACGGCGGCGAGAAGGTGGTGCGCTCGGGCCGGGGCGAGGTTCAGTGGTCCGGCTATCCGAGCCGCTTCATGAATTCGCTGATCGTGGCCATCACCTCGACGATCCTCGCCGTCGGCATGGGCACTTTCACGGCCTACGGGTTCTCGCGCTTCAAGGTAAAGGGGGAACAGGACCTGCTGTTCTTCATCCTGTCGACGCGCATGCTGCCGCCGGTGGTGGTGGCGATCCCGATGTTCCTGATGTACCGGGCGGTCGGCCTCAACGACACGCATTGGGGCCTGATCATCCTCTACACCGCCTTCAACCTCAGCTTCTCTGTATGGCTGATGAAGGGGTTCATGGACGAAATTCCGAAGGAGTACGAGGAGGCAGCACTCGTCGACGGCTATACGCGCATGGAGGCGTTCTTCAAGATCGTACTGCCGGAGGCGGCTACTGGCATCGCCGCCACCGCCGTGTTCTGCTTCATCACCGCGTGGAACGAATATGCCTTCGCACTGATTATGACCAACCGGCGCGCCCAGACCGCGCCGCCGTTCATTCCAAGCCAGGTCGGGTCCGGTCTGTCCGACTGGACGGTGATCGCGGCCGGCACCTTCCTGTTCCTGCTGCCGGTCGCCATCTTCACCTTCCTGTTGCGCAACCACCTGCTGCGCGGCATGTCATTCGGAGCGATCCGCAAATGATCCGCCATGCTACAATCCAGCGCACGGCCGAGATCGTGATGGTGCTCGGCATCATCGCGCTCTGCCAGCCGTGGAATCTCTTCCTGCACCGCTACGGGCTGACGATCATCATCGTCGGGCTGCTGACGTTCATGATCACCGGCTGGGTCGGTCCAAGGCAGAGGCCGCAGGCGACCGCCGCGCCGGAAAAAGAAGGTCACCCATGACCCAGATCGAGCTTCGTAGCGTCCAGAAATTCTTTGGCGCCGTCCAGGTCATCAAGGACCTTAATCTCAAGATCGACGACAACGAGTTCATCGTGCTGCTCGGCCAGTCGGGCTGCGGCAAGACGACGACGCTTCGCGCCATCGCCGGGCTGGAGACGATCGACGGCGGCGATGTCCTCATCGACGGCAAGCCGGTCCAGCATCTCAAGGCTGCCGACCGCGACATCGCCATGGTTTTCCAGTCGTTCTCGCTCTATCCGCACATGAGCGTCTACGAGAATATCGCTTTTCCGTTGCGGGCCATGCGCAAGAGCAAGGCGGAGATCGACGGCGAGGTGCGCTCGGTCGCCAAAGTGCTGCAGATATCCGACCTGCTCGGCAAGAAGCCGTCGGCGCTGTCGGGTGGCGACATGCAGCGCGTGGCGATCGGCCGGGCGCTGGTGCGGCGGCCGAAGGCGATGCTGATGGACGAGCCGATCGGCGCGCTCGATGCCAAGCTGCGCGAGGAGATGCGCGCTGAGATCAAGCGGCTGCACATCAAGCAGGGCTCGACCACCATCTACGTCACCCACGACCAGATCGAGGCGATGAGCCTTGCCGACCGCATCGTCATCATGCATGAGGGCGTTCTGCAACAGGTAGGCAGCCCATCGGAAGTGTATAAGCGCCCGGCCAATCTGTTCGTCGCGCAATTCGTTGGTTCGCCTGTGATGAACGTCGCCAAGGCGGCGGTGACGATGAACGGTTCGGGCGCCAGGGTCACCGTCGACGGGGCCGCGGAAGGGTTCCTTTTCCCGACCGAACTGGTCGGCCAGCTCGACGCCGCGAACGTCGGGCAGGACCGCTTGGCACTCGGCATCCGCCCCGAAGGCGTGATGGTCTCGCGCGAGGCGGCGGACGGTTATCTGCCGGTCGAGGCACACATCATCGAACCGCTTGGCTCCTACGATATCGTCGACCTCAAGGTCGGGGCCCAGATGTTGCGCGCCCGGACCCGTTCCGGTTTCGTCGGCAAGGCGGGGGTTCAGGTCTTCGCCAAGCTCGACCCGGCGCAGGCGCATTTCTTCGACACGGCAAGCGGCGATTCGCTGGGGGTGAGACTCTGATGGCCCATATCCAGCTCAAGAACATCTCGAAGAGATTCGGCAATCACACCGCATTGGCCGGGCTCAATCTCGACATTGCCGACGGCGAGTTTTTCGTGCTGCTCGGAGAGACCGGCGCCGGCAAGACGACGACGCTGCGCATGATTGCCGGCCTGGAAAAGCCGGACGAGGGGCAGATATTCATCGACGGCGCCGATGTCGCTGACTGGGGGGCGGCCGAGCGCGACGTGGCGCTGGTTCTGCAGCAATACTCGCTCTATCCGCGCTACACGGTGCGCGAAAACCTCGAATTTCCGCTGAAGCCGAAAATCCGCCGCATCGAGCCCGACGAGATCAAGACGCGCGTCGACCGTGTTGCCAGGACCTTGCGTATCGAGCATCTGCTCGACCGCAAGACGGATCGCCTCTCTGGCGGCGAGATGCAGCGCGTCTCGATTGGTCGCGCCATCGTCAGGAAGCCGCGCGTATTCCTGATGGATGAGCCGCTGTCGGCACTTGATGCCAAGCTGCGCGAGGCGCTGCGCACGGAACTGAAGAACATCCAGATGAACCTTGGCCAGACCTTCCTGTTCGTGACGCACGATCAGATCGAGGCGATGTCGATGGGCGACAAGGTTGGCGTGCTCAACCATGGCCGCATCGTCCAGACCGGCACGCCGTATGAGATCTACAACAATCCGCGCGACACCTATGTGGCGAGCTTCGTCGGCTCGCCGCCGATGAACCTCATCGACGGCAAGCTCGTCGATGGCCGCGCGGTGATGGCGCCGCTGAACTTCGAATTGCCTTTTGCGGGGGGTACCAGGACGAGCGCTTCGACCGACGGTCGCCCGCTCGTCTTCGGTATTCGTCCCGAGGATGTCTATCTCGATAGCGGGGCGCCGGTGGAAGCGCGCGTCCACGATGTCGAGAACCATGGCGTCGAAAAGATTTTGACGCTGCGGGTCGGCGACGCCATGCTGCGGGCCACGGTGCCGGCCAGAACCGACGTCGAGATCGAGCAGCCGGTGCGCTTTGCCTGGGATCCGGGCAAGGTGGTGCTGTTCGACAAGGGTACCGGGATAAGCCTTCGTCACGCAGGCTAAGGTGCGTCTACGGCTTGAAGCCCTCTGGCCAGGCTTAGCCGGCTTGACGGGTCTCAGCCTGTTCCTCGGCCCGGAAATGGCTGGGAGCCGATCCGATGACGCGCTTGAACGCCCGACTGAACGACGCGTCGGATTCATAGCCCAGGCGTGCGGCGACGACGGAAATCTTCAACCGATCGCGGACCAGCCATTGCCGTGCCTGGTGCATTCTCACCTGAGTGACATATTTAGCCGGCGTTTCGCCGACGATCGTCGCGAAGCGCTCGGCGAAGCCCGACCGGGAGGCGCCCATCATCCTGGCCAGGGTTTCCACCGTCCAGTCGCGGTCCGGTTCGAGATGGATCGCGGCCAGCACGCGGCCGATCTCGCGGTCTCTCACCGCGGCGATCCATCCGGACGAGTCGCCGCAGCCGCGCTCGACCCATGAGCGGATGACGGTGGCGGCCAGCACATCGGCAAGCCGTGCCAGGATGCCGCCGGAGCCGACGCGCTCCATCGTCACTTCGCGCGCCATGGCCTCCAGCAGATGCGGGATGCCGGGTTCATAGGCCTCCAACTCGTGCGCGCGCATGACATCCGGCATCATGCCGAGCAATGGGTGCAAACCGTCGAGATTGAAATACATGCTGCCGAAAAACAGCAGCGTCCCCGGCCGGTAGCCTTCGTTCGATAGGCAGTAAACGCCCTTGCAGACCTCGGCGACCTCGTAGCCCTGGATTGGCGAAGCGTCGGTGCCCGGCTCGCTCGCCAGGACATGTGCCGCACCGCGCGGCAGCAGCACCGCGTCGCCAGCCTTGAGTTCCACCCATTCGCCGGAGGGCTGCAGCAGCCAGCATCCCTTGCGGCCGATGAAATGAAACCGCGCCGCCGTCTGGGCCGGAAACTGGAGGCCCCAGGGCTCCTGCATTTCACAGCGGCCGTATTCGACGCCGTCGAGCCGTAACCCGCGCAAAATGTCTGTCAGCGGATCGCCGGTGACCGGAACTCTGGACGAATGGTCAAGCATGATGGCGTTTCTAGCATGGAAACTCCAGACCGTCACTCCCTATGTTGCACTGCAGCCAGATGCTGCACTGCAACCAGATCGGAGATCCAACCATGGCAGAACCCGCGACAGGCGTCATCGACGCCGTTCTCGATCCCGCGGAAACCGACGAACGAGCCGAGCCGGCATGGGGGGCGGTCGTATCGCTCGCGCTCGGCGTCTTTGGACTGGTGACCGCAGAATTCCTGCCCGCCAGCCTGCTGACGCCGCTGGCACAGGACCTCGGCATATCGGAAGGCACGGCCGGCCAGGCGGTGACGGCAACGGCCGTCGTCGGCGCAATAGCCGCCCCGACCATGGCCATCGTCACCAGACGGCTGGACCGCAGGCTGGTCATGTGGGGACTGACGCTGCTGCTGATCCTGTCGAACCTGCTGGCAGCGTTTGCCTCCTCGTTTCCCGTTCTTCTGGTCGCCCGCATCATGCTCGGGATCAGCCTCGGCGGCTTCTGGTCGATGTCGGCGGCCATGGCGATGCGGCTTGTTCCGATGCGACTGATGCCGCGCGCCATGTCGATAATTCTCACCGGCGTTTCGGTGGCGACCGTCTGCGCGGCCCCGGTCGGCGCCTATGTCGGCGACGTCTGGGGATGGCGAACCGCTTTCATGATCGCGGCCGTTGTCAGCGCCCTGGCGCTGCTGATGCAGGTCGCCACCCTGCCGAAGCTGCCGCCGGCGGGTGTGGCAAGCTTTCGGACCCTGTTTGAAGTGCTGAAGCGGCCGATGATCAGGGTTGCGCTGCTGGTGGTGCTGCTGGTTGCCTCGGGACACTTTGCCGGCTTTACCTATGTCCGCCCGTTTCTCGAGAAGGTGCCCGCACTGGATATCGAGACGATCTCGCTTGTGTTGCTCGCCTATGGCATTGGCGGCTTCTTCGGCAATTTTGCCGGCGGGTTCATGGCAGAGCGCAGCCTCAAGACCGCGGTGGGCCTTGCGCCGATGCTGATTGCGGTCGCAGCACTTCTGCTGCTGACCATCGGCGCCTCGCCTGCGGCGGCGGCGATTGCGGTGGCCGCCTGGGGGTTTGCCTTTGGCGCGGTCCCAGTCGGGCTGCAAACCTGGCTGGTGCGAGCCGCTCCCGACCAGGCCGAAAGCGCCGGCGGGCTGATGGTCGCCACGTTCCAGGTGGCGATCGCACTGGGTGCTGTATTCGGCGGCCTGCTGGTCGACAATGCCGGCGTTGCCAGCGCGTTCGCCTATTGCGGGATCGCGACGTTGCTGGCGGCCCTGGCGGCGTTTTTGCTTGGCCCGAGGAGCACTACCTAAGCCATCCGCACGTGCGTCCAACGTAGGACGCCTCTTGCCTCCAAGCAATGGCCCGAAAACCTCATGGTTTTCGGGCCGTGGCGATTGCGGCGACGAAACGGCCCAAACTGTCTTCGACATAGGATGCAACTTCGACTTTCGGGTCGAAACTCCACCAAAGCAGCGAACCTTGCCAGTGCGATGCCATCAGCAGGCCGACGTCTGACGGCGTGTTGACGACCGAAGCAAAGCAAGAGTCGAGGATGCTGCACAGGGATGTCCTCCACGACGCCCCGCGCGCGCGAAGCACTGGATCGCGTAGATCTTCGCGCAGGACGAGCAGGCCCTCGGCATAGGATTCGATGCCGCCATAGTCACGCGACAGCGCCACCAGCAACTCGATCGCGCCAGCAGGGGTCCTCTGTGTCGCGTTGGCCAGCTTTGTCGTCTTCTCGTCCAGCCGGTCCCATGCCTGCAACAGGGTTCTTTGCCTGAGCGCGGCCTTGTTCCCGAAACGCTGCACTAGGGTCGAGCCGGAAAGGCCGCAAGTTTTCGACAGCCGTTCGAATGTGAGTGCCTCCGGGCCATGCTCGTGGATCAACCTGTGTGCCGCTTCCAGCACCTGCTCGTCGGATTGCGTTTTTCGCCGAGGCACCTTGACATCCATTTATAACCGAATGATCATTTATATATCGCGGTATTGAAGAAAGCCAGTGTTTGGTTGGTCAGAGTCTGGAGATTTCAATGACACTTGCGGGAAAAGTTGCCCTGGTCGCTGGCGCAACGCGTGGTGCGGGGAGAGGCATTGCGGTCGAACTGGGTGCCGCGGGCGCGACGGTCTACGTCACCGGGCGGACAACACGCACGCATCAGTCCGAATACACCCGCCCGGAAACCATCGAGGAAACCGCGGAGTCCGTTTCAGCGCAAGGCGGCCATGGCATCGCTGTGCAAGTCGATCATCTGGTTGCGGAGGATGTGCGCAAGCTGGTCGACCGGATACGTGCCGAGCAGGGCCGCCTCGATGTGCTGGTCAACGACATCTGGGGCGGCGAGAAACTGTTCGAATGGAACAAGCCGGTTTGGGAGCATGATCTCACGAATGGTTTGCGCATGCTGCGGCTGGGCGTCGACACGCATCTGATCACCGCGCATTACGCGCTGCCGCTTCTGATTGAGCGCCCGGGGGGCCTGCTTGTCGAAGTCACCGACGGCACAGCCGAGTATAATGCAGCCCACTATCGGCTTTCCCCGTTCTACGACCTTGCCAAAGTGTCGGTGACCCGCATGGCCTGGGCCCATGCCCAGGACCTTGCCCCGCACGGCGCTACCTCGATTTCGCTGACACCCGGCTGGCTGCGTTCGGAAATGATGTTGGAAGCTTTTGGGGTGACCGAGGATAACTGGCGTGATGCGACAGCGAAAGTGCCGCATTTTGCCATCTCGGAGACGCCGCGCTTCGTCGGGCGCGCGGTGGCGGCGCTTGCTGCGGACCCGGATCGTTCGCGCTGGAACGGACAGTCGCTGTCGAGTGGCGGGCTGGCGCAGGTCTACGGTTTTACCGATCTCGACGGCTCGCGGCCCGACGCGTGGCGCTACGTTCCCGAGGTTCAGGACGCCGGCAAACCAGCCGATGCGACTGGCTATCGCTAATGCATGTCGCGCAAAAGCATGCCCTCGGGCCTGACCCGAGGGTGTGCAGCGGTTTTGCGATAACGACATGCATAAAACAACAACCTAAAGCGCGTCGCATGAGGCCGGTCAAACGCGACGCGCTTTAGAGCTGTCGCTGTCAGTGTGCAGGGCTGTTCGGGCGACAATAAAAAAGTAGACTGAGCCATGCTGTCAGCCCGCGACCGCCTCGAAGCCGTTCTTTCGCGTCTCACCGTCCGCGCCGACAATGAAAGCGTGTTCGTAAAACTCTATCCGGAAGCCGCACGAGCAGCAGCCGAGGCCGCCGATGCCAGGCGCAGAGCCGGCGTGACGCTCGGGCCACTCGACGGAACAATTCTGTCGATCAAGGACCTGTTCGACGTCGCCGGCGAGCCGACTACGGCCGGATCGTTGTTGCTAAGCACCGCGGCGCCGGCGCAGCGGGATGCCGTCATCGTGCGGCGGCTGCGGCAAGCTGGCGCGGTGATCTTCGGCAAGACCAACATGACCGAATTCGCCTTCACCGCGATCGGCGTCAATCCGCATTACGGCACGCCCGGCAATGCGACCGATGCCGGCCGGATTGCCGGCGGCTCATCCTCCGGCGCCGGTGTTTCCGTTGCCGAAGGCACGAGCGAGATCTCGATCGGTTCCGACACTGGCGGTTCGGTGCGCATTCCGGCATCGCTGAACGGTGTCGTCGGCTTCAAGCCGACGGCGCGGCGGGTATCCCGCGATGGCGTCTTCCCGCTGTCCGACACGCTCGATTCCATCGGCCCACTTGCCCGCACCGTCGCCGAATGTGCGGCAGCCGACTCGGTGATGGCGGGTCAGGAGTTCGCGGCACTTGTTCCGCTTCAGCTTGCCGGACTGCGCATCGGCGTTCCGCGCGGCGTGCTCTTCGAGGATACGGAAGAAGAGGTCTCGGCAGCGTTCGATCGGTGTGTTCGCACGCTGGAACTCGCCGGTGCACGCCTCGCTGATCTGTCCATCGATCATCTGCTTGCCGATTTGCGCGCGGTAACCAGGCGGGCCTCGATCGCGGCAATGGAAGGCGCCGCGGTCCATGCAGATTGGCTGGCGACAGGAGCGACGACGCCGGTCGATCCGCGGGTGAGCGAGCCGTTGTCGCGCGCCGCCGCCGTGCCGGCCACGGCCTATATAAGGGCAATCCGCCGCCGCACCGCGCTTGTCGCCGCCATGGACGAGCGGCTGGCGTCGGTCGATGTGCTGGTCCTGCCGACCACGCCGGTCACCGCGCCGACCATCGTGTCGATGACCGGCGACGAAGCTCTGGGCGAGCACACGGAAGGCCTTCTGCTACGCAACACGCAGGTCGCGAACCAGTTCGACCTCTGCGCGATCTCGCTGCCGATGCCGGGAATGGCGCGCCCGGCCGGGCTGATGCTGGTGGCGCGCCACGGCGACGACCACCGTCTGCTGCGCATTGCGGCGGAGGTCGAGGAACTGCTGGGCGCTTGAGACGCTACGCGTCGGCCGGGAACCGTCGCCGGTAGTGCTCGACCACTTCGGGATTGCGCAGATTGACCGGCAATTTGTCGGCCAGCACCCGCAGGGTTTCATCAGCCGAACCAACGCCCATGCGCATCATCGATTGCTCGGTGATGCCGGCCATATGCGGTGTGACGATGACATTGTCGAAGCCGAAATAGGGGTGATTGGGCGGCAGCGGCTGCGTCGCAAAGACATCGAGCGCGGCACCGCCGATACGATCCTTCTGCAATGCTTCGATCAGCGCCTCGTCGTCGATCACCGGCCCGCGCGAAATGTTGATCAGCAGCGCATCCGGCTTCATTCGACCGATACGCTCGCGGTTGATCAGGCCGCGCGTCTCCGCTGTCAGCGGGCAGCACAGAACGACGATGTCGCTCTGCTCGATCAGCGCATCGATCGACAGGAACCCGACCCTGTCCGGCGCCGGCCTCATGCTGCGCGTCGTCGCCACCACGTTCAGGTCGAAACCATGCGCCGCGATGTGGCCGACTGCCTGTCCGATGGCGCCGAAGCCGACAATGCCGATCGTCTTGCCGGCGAGCTCGCTGGCGGGAATGGTGTGATCGCGGCCGGCCAGCCAGCCCCTCGCCCGCAAGTCGCGGTCGACCATGCGGAAACGCCGCAGCAGCGCCAGGGCGGCGAACATCACGTATTCGGCGACCGAGCGCGCATTGACCGCCGGCACGTTTGCCACCAGCACGCCGGCCGCCGTGGCGGCTTCCATGGGGACCATGTCGAGCCCGGCGCCGTGGCGGATCGCCGCCCGGAGCTTTGTCGCCCGTTCGAAAAGCGCCGATGGCAGCGGGGCGCGAACGATGATGATATCGGCGTCCCTCGCCTCAGTCGCCAGCGTGTCGGCATCGAGGGCGGAGGCGACGACGAGTTCGCCGGCGCCGGTCAGCATGGCGGAGGCGCGCGGGTGCAGCGTGTGTGTCGTCAGGATCTTAGGCATGTCAGACCGGTTCGAGCGCTGGGCTGTTAGGTTCTGCCCCACCACCCTCGATCAGGCCTTTCCAGTAGCTCTCCGCGCCTTGCAGATGGGCGCTCATCAGCGCCTGGGCGAGATTGCCGTCGCGGCGCAGCAGCGCCTCGTAGATCTGGATGTGCTCGGCATGCGAGCGCATGCTGCGTTCGGGATCGTTGAAGTAGATCGGCAGGCGTTGCTCGCCCATCAAGTAATAGAGGCTGCATATGTTGTGAAAAACGCTGTTCTTGGTTGCCCGCACGATCTCAAGGTGAAATTCGCGGTCCTCCTTGGCGAGGCCCTCGCCCGCCGCAATGCGCTCTTCCGAAGCCTTCAGGATTTCGCGCAGCCGTTCGAAATTTTCCTCGGTGGCGCGCGAGCAGGCAAGCTCGGCGGCCTTGATCTCGTGGATCTTGCGCAACTCGACCGTCTCGTAGATCTGGATCGGATCGAGCGGCAGGCCGGCCCTGGCAAAAAGCGCCATCGCCTCGACACTGGCCTGCTTGGTGTCGATGTAGATGCCGGACTTGGCCCGGCGCTCGACGATGCGCATGGCTTCGAGGATGGCCAGCGCCTCGCGGATCTGGCCGCGGCTGACGGCGAAATGCTCCGCCAGTTCACGCTCTGACGGCGTTCGGCCGGTCGCCTTGTCGGAGTGGGAGAACAGATAGGCGGCGAGTTCCGCGAGAAGGTTCTTTTCTTTCATGATCAGCCGCGTAGCGCGTGCGCCTCCAGGAACCGTTCCGAAAGGGTGAATCCCAGTCCAGGCTTCTCGGGGATCGCTATCATACCGTCCTTTGCTTCGACAGTCTCCTCGATCAGGTCGTGGATCATCGGATTGGCGCCGAGCGAAAATTCGACGGTAAAGCTAGCCGGCGAAGCAGCGCAGACATGCAGCCCGGCAAAGAAGCAAGGCGCCCCGGCCCACAGATGCGGCGCGAAGCGCAGATTGAAGGCGCTGGCGATGGTGCCGATCTTCATCGCCTCGCTGATGCCGCCGCAGAAGGCGGGGTCAGGCTGGAAGATGTCGGCAGCCTTGAGCGTGGCGAGGTCGCGGAAGGCGTAGCGCGTCGCTTCGCTTTCGCCGGTGGCGATCGGGATGGAGCCGGACGCCCGCACTTCGGCCATGCCGGGCTTGTCGTCGGCGATGACCGGCTCCTCGAACCAGGCCAGATCGAGATCGCCGGCGAGCTGGATGAAGCGTTTGGCTTCCGCCACCGTATAGGTGCCGTGCGCATCGACCATCAGGTCGACTTCGGGGCCGAGCGCCTGTCTTGCGGCGCGGACGCGGGCGGCGGAATTGTGCGGAGCGCCGTCCATCGCGCCGATCCGCATCTTCAGCGCCTTGAAGCCGCCCTTGGCGATATAGGATTTCAACTGCTCGCCGATCGCCTCGGTGGAGGCCCAGCCGCCGGACGCATAGGCCGGCATGCGGTCAAGCTTGCGGCCGCCGAGCAGCCGCCAGACCGGAAGCCCCAACGACTTGCCCAGAATATCCCACAATGCGATGTCGACGGCGCTGATTGCGGCGACGCTGATGCCGCGCCGCGCCAGTTGCGGCATGGCGTGGCCGCTTTGCGCGGCGCTGTCGTGGCGCACGCCGTTGTAGAGCATCTCCCAGATCACCCCGATGTCGGCCGGATCGCAGCCGATCAACTGCGGGCCGATCTCGTGGTTGAGCATGTGGACAAGGGCGCCATAGCTGCCGGTGCTGCCGGCGGCATTCTTGCCTTCGCCCCAGCCGACCAGCCCATCGGCGGTCTCGATACGCAGGATCGCGGCGTCGAACGTCGTCACCTGACCGAAGTCGCTGCGGTGCTGCCGTGCGGCTTCGATCGGTATGCGGACCCACCAGGCTTGGACCGTCTTGATGCGCATGTTCATCCCCGGCCCTGCCGCCGGTCAGGGCGGAAGGCTCATTTCCAAACGGATCGACTACTTGATCAGCGGCAACAGCGTTTCGGCGGTGATGCGCATCTGGTCGGTGTAGAACTTTTCCGTGAGCACGCTGGAACCGTGGTCCTGGATGAATTTGAGCTGCTCCGGCGAGATGTCGACCGGTTTGCGGTCGACCATGTCGGGATAGGGAGCAGCCGGCGTGCGGTCAACTGGGGCGACGAACTCGTTGGTCAGCGCGCCGTCGTAACCGACTTCCTTCAGGGTGCCGACGATCTTCGGCCAGTCGATCTGCCCGAGACCGGCGGCGAAGCGGTTGTTGTCAGCGACGTGGAAATCGAACAGGCGGTTTCCGACCTGCCGGATGGCATCGTAGACGTTGAACTCCTCCATATGGAGGTGATAGGCGTCTAGGCAGACACCGCATTCGGGGCTGACCGCATCGGCCAGCGCCAGTGCCTGGGCGCCGCGGTTGAACAGATAGGTTTCGAAGCGGTTGAGCGGCTCGATCGCGACCTTGACGCCGACCTTCTTGGCATGGGTAAAGCATTCCCTGGTGGCGTCGACCACCCATTTCCATTCTTCTTCCTCGGTGCCGTCCGGCACCACCTTGCCGACCGTGGCGGGAACGAGCGTGATGATCTCGCCGTCGAGTTCGCTGACCATCGTCAGCACGTCCTTGACATACTGCACCGAGCGCTCGCGCTGGCCCTGGTCCCTGGCGGCGAGATTGCGCTCGCCCAGCATCAGCGTCACCGCCCCCCAGCAGCGAATGCCGTGCTCCTTCAGGAGCGCACGTGTCTCGTTGATCTTGTATTGCGCGGGCTCGCCGGAAATCTCGATCGACTCATAGCCGAATTTCTTGATGCGCTTGAGCGTCGTCTCCAATGGTTCCGCCCGCATCCAGTTGTGCGTCGAAAGATGCATGGTCTGTCCTTCCCAGAATTCGCCTGTAACAATTCGCCTGCGACGCACCCCAGATTGCGTTGCATGGTTCCTCCCCAAGGCGCTCCAGCATTTTTCGTAACTGGTTCGACCAATTGGGCGTGAAAGGAGGTCTACAGCAAATTCATCTGGACGGCAAGAAATCCTGCGAGGCAGCCCAGGTCCATGATTATTTCTTTGATTAAACTGGCGTATTTGCCCGCTTCCGGGTAATTTGCGCAGCGCTGGTTGGGCGCCGCGGCGCTTGACCAAATGACCATATTTGGTAATACCAGAATGGCGGCGCGCACTGGCGCCTGTCGAGAAAAGACCAAACAGGCTGGCCCTGCTTTCAATCGGCGCTATGCTTGGTCGTGGACAAAAAGGGAGGATGCCGATGCCGTCGACAATGAAGGGTCCTGGGCTGTTTCTGGCGCAGTTCGCGGGCGATGCCGCACCGTTCAATTCGCTGCCGTCGATCACCAGATGGGCGGCCGGGCTGGGCTACAAGGGCGTGCAGATCCCGACTTGGGACAGCCGGCTGTTCGACCTCGAGAAAGCGGCGTCTTCCCAGGCCTATTGCGACGAGGTGAAGGGCATCTGCGCCGATGCCGGCGTCGAGATCACCGAGCTGTCGACGCATTTGCAGGGGCAGTTGGTGGCGGTGCATCCGGCCTATGACGCGCAGTTCGACGGTTTTGCGCCGCCTGCGGTGCACAACAATCCGAAGGCCAGGCAGCAATGGGCGGTCGAACAGATGAAGTTCGGCGCCAAGGCTTCGAACAATCTCGGGCTCAAGGCGTCAGTGTCGTTTTGTGGAGCGTTGGCTTTTCCCTACCTCTATCCGTGGCCGCAACGGCCGGCGGGATTGATCGAGGAAGCGTTTTCCGAACTGGGAAAGCGCTGGAAACCGATCCTCGACGTCTATGACGACAATGGCGTCGATGTTGGCTACGAGATCCATCCGGGCGAAGACGTCTTCGACGGTGCGACATTCGAGATGTTCCTCGACGCGGTCGGCGGCCATAAGCGCTGCAATATCAATTACGATCCGTCGCATTTTCTGCTGCAGCAGCTCGACTATCTCGAATTCATCGACATCTATCACGAGCGGATCAAGGCCTTCCACGCCAAGGATGCCGAGTTCAATCCGACCGGCCGGCAAGGCGTCTATTCCGGTTATCAAAGCTGGACGAAGCGGGCCGGGCGTTTCCGCTCGCTCGGCGATGGCCAGGTGGATTTCGGCGGCATCTTCTCCAAGCTCGCCCAATATGACTACGATTCGTGGGCGGTTCTGGAATGGGAGTGCTGCCTGAAGCACCCCGAGGATGGCGCGGCCGAAGGCGCACCCTTCATCCAGCATCACATCATCAGGGTGACGGAAAAGGCATTCGACGATTTCGCCGGCGGCGCGACCGACAAAAAGGTGCTGCGCGCCATGATGGGGATTTAGCACCGCTTTCCCTCCCCCTCGAGGGGAGGGGTCGATCCGCGCAGCGGATCGGGGTGGGGTCGCTGGGCGTAGAGGCATGGACCGACCCCTCCCGGCCCTTCGGGCCACCCTCCCCTCAAGGGGGAGAGGTATTTCAGATGAGGGAGAAAAATCATGGTCGGCGCATCGAAGTCGGAAACGGGAGGCGGCCCGATCCGCTACGGCATGGTCGGCGGCGGGCAAGGCGCCTTCATCGGCGCGGTGCACAGGATTGCGGCGCGCATGGACAATGAGTTCGTGCTGGTCGCTGGCGCCCTGTCATCCGACCCTGCCCGTGCCAAGGCCTCGGCCGAGGAGCTCGGGCTCGATCCGGCGCGCAGCTACGGCTCGTTCGCCGAGATGGCCAAGGCCGAGGCCAAGCGGCCGGACGGCATCGAGGCGGTGGCCATCGTCACGCCCAACAATGTGCACGTACCGGCGGCCAAGGCGTTTCTCGAAGCCGGCATCCACGTCATTTGCGACAAGCCGGTGGCGACGACGTTGGCGGAAGCCAAGAAGCTGGCGGCACTGGTCGAAAAGACCGGCAAGGTCTTCGTCCTCACCCACAACTACACCGCCTATCCGATGGTGCGGCAAGCGCGCGAGATGGTTGCCAAGGGGCAACTCGGCGACATCCGCATCGTGCAGTCGGAATATCCGCAGGACTGGCTGACCGAAGACCTTGCCGCCACAGGCCAGAAGCAGGCGGCCTGGCGCTCCGACCCCAAGCAGGCCGGCGCCGGCGGTGCGCTGGGCGACATCGGCACGCATGCCTACAATCTGGCGCGCTTCGTCTGCGGGCTCGAGCTCGATTCGCTTTCCGCCGATCTCGACGCCTTCGTGCCGGGCCGGCAGCTCGACGACAACGTCAACGTCATGCTGCGCTTCAAACCGGTCGGCACGTCGCATCCGGCCAAGGGCATGTTGTGGGCGAGCCAGGTGGCGCCCGGCCACGAGAACGGGCTGAAGCTGCGCATCTACGGTTCGAAGGGCGGGCTTGAATGGGTGCAGGCCGACCCGAACTATCTCTGGTACACGCCGTTCGGCCAGCCGAAGCAGTTGATCACCCGAAATGGCGCCGGCGCGTTGCCGGTTGCCGGGCGTGTCAGCCGGGTTCCGTCGGGCCATCCGGAAGGCTATCTCGAAGGCTTCGCCAACATCTACCAGGAGGCGGCCCGCGCCATTCGCGCGGCGCGCCGCAAAGGCGGCAAGCCGGCTAAGGACGTTATCTTCCCGACTATCCAGGACGGTGTCGAAGGCATGGCATTCATTGAGGCCTGCGTGAAGTCGTCGAGGAAGAACGGGGCCTGGACGAAGCTCTGATCGGGGTGCTGATCTTCAGGTAATGCCGGCCTCAAACGGCAGTTTCCTGCGTTTTCGGTGCTCACGTACCAAAAGTACGCTCCGCTCCGGTTCTCGGAAACTGCCTAGTTTGGTCGTCTCGCGCCCGTCTTCGACTCCGGCTCGGCCTGACCTGAATCTCAACACCCCTTGTGCGATGGCCAATGATGGGAAGGGGGCGTCGATGAAAATCGGCATGTGCATGTTTTTGTGGACGACGGCCGTATCGAAGAAACACGAGCCGCTGCTCAGGGATATCAAGGCGACCGGCTTCGATGGCGTCGAGATACCGATCTTTGCCGGCACGCCGGACGATTACAAAAAGCTCGGCGCGCTGCTCGACCGCATCGGACTGGAACGCACTGCCGTTTCGGCGATTGGCGATCCGGCGATGAATTTGATCTCGGCCGATGCCTCAACGCGCAAGGCCGGCATCGACTATATGAAGTGGGCGATCGACTGCACACAAGCGCTTGGCGCCAGAACGCTGAGCGGTCCGCTGCATTCGACGCTCGGCGCCTTTTCCGGCAGCGGGCCGACGGCGGCGGAGAAAAAGCGTTCGGTCGGCTCACAGCGCGCCATCGGCGACCATGCCGGCAAGAAGAACGTCACCATCGGGCTGGAGGCGCTCAACCGTTTCGAATGCTATCTGCTCAACACGATGGACGATCTGTCCGAGCATGTCGACGCAATCGACCGGCCGCACATCAAGGCGATGTACGACACTTTCCACGCCAATATCGAAGAGACCGACGCGATCGGCGCCTATACGCGCAACCGCAAAAATGTCGTCCATATCCATATTTCGGAGAATGACCGCGGCGTGCCTGGGCGCGGCCACATTCCGTGGAAAGAGACGTTTTCGGCGATCCGCAAGAGCGGCTATGACGACTGGCTGACGATCGAGGCCTTCGGCCGCTCGCTGAAAGATCTGGCGGCGGCCACCAAGGTGTGGCGCGATTTTTCGGAAAGTCCGGAAGCCGTCTATCGCGACGGCTACAAGCACATCAAGAGCGGCTGGAAAAAGGCTGGTGCCTAGGACGCAGCCTTCGTCTCAGGCGATCTGAGCTGCGGCCGAACCGGCGGAAACGCGCCGCTCCTCATTGCCGTCACTCCCCATCAGTTTGCGGCGGAGATAGCTGGAGATGTTGTCGAAGATAAAGACGACGAGCAGAATCAGCAGGACCATGTAGAAAACATTGGCCCAGTTGGTGTTGGTGCGCATGGCCTCCCACAATTTCAGGCCGATGCCGCCAGCGCCGACAGCGCCTATGATCGTCGCTGACCGGGTGTTCGATTCCCAGAAATAGAGGGATTGGCTGAGGAATACCGGCAGAACCTGGGGCAGCACGCCATAGCGCTGCACCATTGCCGGCGTGGCGCCAACCGAGCGGATGCCCTCGCGCTGCTTGTCATCGATGTTCTCCAGCGACTCGGAGTAAAGTTTGCCCAGGGTTCCGGTGTCGGTGAAGAAGATCGCCGACATGCCGGCCAGCGGTCCCGGACCGAAGCCGCGGGTAAAGAACAGCGCCCAGATCAGCATGTCGACCGAGCGCAGGAAATCGAAGAAGCGCTTTGTCACTTGGTTGGCTATCCGGCTCGGCGTGACATTGCGCGCAGCCAGGAAGGCAAGCGGAAAGGCGACGATCGAGGCCAGCACGGTGCCGACGAAAGCCATGACGATGGTCTGTAAGAGTTTCAGCCAGACGTCGCCGTGCTGCCACTCGGCGTTGTTCAAAATGTTGTCCCAGGCGAGCGCCGCGTTTGATCGCGACGGGTCGATGCGGACCCCGGAGACGATCAGTGAAGCGACCTCGCTGAACGGCTTTCCCCAGAATGGCGAGTTGGTGTCGAACACGAAATTGGCCCAGCCGAAGAAACGTCGCCAGGCGACCACCTCGTCGTTCTGCACCTCAGCGCGGCCGAGAAATCCAAACGAGACATAGGCTGTCGAGCCTGGCCTGCGTTGCTCGATCCAGTCAGGCAGCGGTGTGCGCGGCGTGACGGAATTGTCCTTGGCGATGTCGAAGACGACGCTTTCGGCGCCGCGCGTCACGGTGACCAGGCTTGGCGTGACGGCGATCCGGCCATTGCCAAGGGTGACGGTCGCCGCCACGACGGCGTTTTCGCGCACCGTTTCAGGCACAGCCGGAGCGGATTGACCCAACGGGGCGGCCGGGTTCTCGGCGGTCGGGGCGCCGGGCGCCATGAACGAATCCTGCGACGACTTGGTGGTCGCGATCGCCGGTGCCGGCGCTGCCTCGACCTGCCGCTCGATGACGGCCATCTGTTTGGCCACCCAGTCGGGATCTGGATTGGCTCCCAACTTGGAGAAGCGGGAGTAGTCGATCGTCAGATAATTGTCCTCGAATTCGATGTTGGGCCGGATTTCGTAAGACACCCAGTCGGCGAGATACGCACCGGCAAGGTTCCAGTTCGCCTTTTCGAGAACGCTGGCGACCGAGAAGAACCACGCGCAATAGCAGGTGTAGAGAATGCAAAGAAGGATGCCGATCGGGGTGGCGTAGCGCTTCCACAGCGAGCGCCGGAACGCGTCCGGGTGGCGAGCAGCGATGTCGTTGATGGCATCGGCATTCATTCTCTTACTCTCCGCGCCCGTATGCAAACGCCTGGCGGCCGACAAGACGGTGTCTCAGCCATGCCGAAAACTGGTCGACGGCGACAATCGTGCAGAACAGCAGGAAGACGATGGCGATGGTCTTGGCCTCATGGCCTCGGCCGATCGAAAGACGCAGGGATTCGCCGATGCCGCCGGCGCCGACGGCGCCGAGAATGGTCGAAGCGCGCACATTGATCTCGAAGCGGAGCAGGAAATAGCTGATGAAGTTGGGCAGGACCTGGGGCACGATGCCGAACCACACCCGTTCGACCCAATTGGCGCCCACGGCGCGCAAGCCTTCTTCAGGCTTCATGTCGGCATTTTCGACGACTTCGAAGAACATTTTTCCGAGCGCGCCGACGGTATGGATGCTGACCGCAATGATCGCAGGAATCGGACCCAGTGAGAAAATCGCCAGGAAAAAGCCGGCAATGACAATTTCCGGAAAGGCGCGGACGATTTCGAGGAAGCGGCGCGTGGCGAAACGGAGCCAGCGGCTGGTCGTGATATTTCCTGCAGCGAAGAAGCAGAGCAGAAAGCCGAATGTGGCACCCACCAGCGTCGAAAACAGGGCTATGTTCAGCGTCTCGAGCATCCGGTGGAAATACTCCGGAATGTAGATGCTCTGGGTCAGGTAGACCCGGCCTTCCGGGTAGTCGAATTTGAGGCTGCCGTCGTCATAGGGGGACGGCAGGTCGAACAGCGCGCGCACCGGGTCGAACCAGTCGCGCGGCTTCAATTCGGCGAAAAAGTCGGCGACATAGGGAAGGCGGTCGAAGAACTTTCCGGCGTTGGTTTCGTTGGCGAACCAGAGCGAGCCAGACAGTGCAAGAAACAGGAAAACCAGGCCGCCGATCGTGTAAAGGCGCCGGCGGGCGGCAAGGTCGCGCCAGTGCCGCTCGACGGTGGCTCCCTCCGGTGAAAGCGCGGGCGCGCGGTAAACGTCGGTCGCACTCATCGATTTTTTTCCCGGCCCCTGATGCGGCAACGCCGCCGGCGGCACGCGACCCCGGCGGCGTCGTGGCAGTTTGCTTTACGAGCCAATCTTCGCCTTACGGGCGTCGATGATCGGCTGGTAGAATTCCGGGGTAACCGGCGAATAGCCCTTGTAGTCGCCGCCTTGGATTGCCGAGAAGCAGGCCGGATCGGTTTCCGGAAGCTTGGTCAGGAAATCGGTGATCTTCTGCCTGGTGCCGGCGTCGATCGACGTCCGCAATACCAGCGGGCCGTTCGGGATCAGCGGCGACTGCCACAGTTCGACGAGGTCATCCATCTTGAGGACGCCCTTGTCGACCATCTTGCGCAGATTGCCCGAGCTGTAGCCGTCGTTGAAGTCGCCGACGCCCGAGGCCCAGGTGGTGCCGGCATCGAACGTGCCCTTCAGGACCTCAAGGACAAGCTGTTCATGGCCGCCGCCGAAACCGGTCGAAGCGAAGTAGCTCTTCACATCCATGCCAATGTCCTTGGGCAGTGACGTGACCGGGATCAGGTAACCGGAAGTCGAATCGGGATCGGCGAAACCGAGTTTCTTGCCCTTCATGTCGGCGAGCGTCTTGATGCCGGAATCGGCACGCGCGACCATGACCGCACGGTAGCCGGTCGAGCCGTCGGTCTGGATCGTCGTCAGGATCGGTTGAACCGCGTCCTTGTTTTCGAGATAGACCTTGGCGTAGGCGGAAGCGCCGAGCTCGGCAAAGTCGAGCGTGCCGCCGAGCAGGCCCTGGATGACGCCGTCGTAGTCGGCGGCCGGGAACAGCGAAACTTTTTCCACGCCGAGGACTTGCTTGATGTGGTCGGCGAAGCACTGGTAGTTGCGCAGGCGGTCGGCTTCGTTCTCGCCGCCGAGAATGCCGACGCGGAATTCCTTCAGGTCCTGTGCCTGGACCGCGCCCATCGCCATGGCGAGGATGGAAACGGCACCGAAAAGTATTTTTCTAAACATTTCGCGTCTCTCCTGTTGGTTCCGGCTTCGCGCCGGAAGCGTTCGTATTTTGACAGCGCTTTTTTTACGCCCGGCCCTGATGCGGACTGGCGGTCCGGGCGCTCCTTCGTCGTCTGCTTTCGTATGCTCGTATACCGATATCCACTTGCCGGGATCCTGGAGCTAATAACCGGGAAATGCCGGTTCGAGCGGCCCGGCGGATGCGGCGATCTTTTGCTTGATGGCTACGCTGGTCGAGGTAATAGCCTCGGAGATTTCGCCACCATTGCTGTCGGCGCCATAGACCATGCGCACGGCCTCCCGATTGAGGTCTTCGGGCGGGCCGTCGAACACCACCTTGCCGGCGGCCATGCCGATGATGCGGTTGCAATAGGTGCGCGCGGTATCCAGCGTGTGCAGATTGGTGACGACGGTAAGGCCCTCGCGCAGATTGATGTCCTGCAGCGAATCCATCACCACCTTGGCGTTGAGCGGGTCGAGCGAGGCGATCGGCTCGTCGGCGAGGATGACTTTCGGTTGCTGCATCATGGCGCGGGCAATCGCTACGCGCTGCTGCTGGCCGCCGGACAAGGTGCCAGCTGGCTGCAGCGCGGTGCGGGCGATGTCGAGGCGTTCGAGCGCGGCGATCGCCTCGGCCCGTTCCTCGCGGGAGAAGACACCGAGCAGATTGACAAGGGTCGAGCGGTGATTGAGCCGGCCGAGCAGCACATTGGTCAGCACGTCGAGGCGCGGCACCAGGTTGAATTGCTGGAAGATCATGGCGCAGTCGCGCTGCCAGCGCCGGAGCAGCGAGCCGCGCAGGCTGGAGACTTCGGCGCCGTCAAAGAAGATCGACCCTTGGCTCGGATCGATGAGGCGGTTGATCATCCGCAAAAGCGTCGACTTGCCGGCGCCCGAGCGGCCGATGATGCCGACCATCTGGCCGTGCGGGATCGAGATATCGACATTGCTGACCGCGGTGTTCCTGCCAAACCGGCGGGTGACGCCGCGAATCTCGAGCGTGGCCGAGGTTGCTGACATAGGCAAGTTCCAGTCCAGTCGCGTTTCGAAGGTCTGTTAACCTTCGCTAGCGCAGCCGCGTGAAACCGCGGTGTCGGATTGATGTCAGTTTTGTTACCGTCCACGGGTTGGTGAATGGTGAATGGTGAATAGCGAGTAGCGAGTAGTGGGTAGTGAGAGGGAGTGGTGAATAAAGGGCTTTACCAGCCACTGCTGGCTGCCACCATTCACCCCCTTCAGCCGCTGTATTTTTCCAGAAATGCTTCCGCCGAAAGCGCGCGAAAATCGTCGAGCGCGGCGCGCAGGCGGGCATGGTCCCAATCCCACCAGGCGAGCGCCTGATAGCGTTCCGCCGTGCGGCGGTCGAAACGTTCGCGGATTGGTTTGGCCGGCACGCCGCCGACGATGGTGTAGGGCGCGACGTCCTTCGACACCACGGCGCCGGCGCCGACCGCCGCGCCATCGCCGACGCTGACGCCGGGCAGGATGGTCGAGCCGTGGCCGAGCCAGGTGTCGTGGCCGATGGTGACCCGCCTGGCGCGACGCTGCGCGAAAAATTCGCTCTCGTGCTCGGCGTCGTCCCAATAGTCCGAGGCGCGATAGGTGAAATGGTGCAGCGTCGGCCGCCAGGTCGGATGGTTGGTGGCGTTGATGCGCACGCTGGCGGCGATGTTGGCGAATTTGCCGATCGTCGCGCACCAGGCGCTGCAGTCCTGCATCATGTAGGAATAGTCGCCCAGCGTACTTTCCGAAAGCCGGCAGCGTTCGGCGATCTCGGTCCAGCGGCCGAGCGTCGAGTTGTCGACTTCCGCCGTCTCGTGGACAAGCGGCGTTTCCGACAGTCTTCGGCTCATGCGGCGATCTTCCCGGCGGCAAAAGCGGTCACGTCGATGACGCGATCGGCCACTGCCTCGCGCACATCGTGGTCGTGGAAGATGCCCAGCAGGGCGACGCCGGCCGCCTTCTTGGCCGCGATCAGCTCAATCACCACGTCGCGGTTGCTGGCGTCGAGCGAGGCGGTCGGTTCGTCGAGCAGCAGGATCGGGTGCTCGGTGATGAAGCCGCGCGCGATGTTGACGCGCTGTTGTTCGCCGCCGGAAAAGGTCGCCGGCGGCAGTGCCCAGAGCTTTTCCGGCAGGTTGAGCTGCGCCAGCAAGGCGCGCGCCTTGCTGCGCGCGACCTCGCGGTCCGCGCCGCGCTCGACCAGCGGTTCGGCGACGACATCCAGCGCCGAGACGCGCGGCACTGTGCGCAGGAACTGGCTGACATAGCCGATCGTGAGCCGGCGCACGGCAAGCACCGTGCGCGGGCTGGCCGTCGCCAGATCGATGAGCCCGTCCTCGTGCTGGACGATGATCTGGCCTGCATCGACGGCATAGTTGCCGTAGAGCATCTTCAGGATCGAGCTCTTGCCGGCGCCGGAGGGGCCGCCGAGCACGGCGCATTCGCCGCTCCTGATCGAGAACGACACGCCGGCGACGACAGGCAGTCTGATGCCGTCACGCAGATGCATGGTGAAGCTCTTGGCGACATCGGAGACGACGAGCGGGGTTGCCATCAGAAGGTTCTCCAATCGTCATTCGTTAGCGGGCCAACACCCCCCTCTGGCCTGCCGGCCATCTCCCCCTCAAGGGGGGAGATTGGCTGTCGCATTCGGTTTCGCCATTCTCCTGTGTCGCAGAACGGGCGGGGCACAAAAGTTGCCAATCTCCCCCCTTGAGGGGGAGATGGCCGGCAGGCCAGAGGGGGGTACGCCGGAACAATCATCCTCACACCTGCAATATCGAAGAAACAAGGAGTTGCGTGTAGGGCGCGCGCGGATCGTCGAGCACCCGGTCGGTGAGGCCGCTTTCGACGACGCGGCCGTCCTTCATCACCATCATGCGTTGCGACAGCAGACGCGCCACCGCAAGGTCGTGGGTGACGACGATCGCCGCCAGGCCGAGATCGGTGACCAGGCCGCGCAGCAGGTCGAGCAGGCGCGCCTGCACCGAAACGTCAAGGCCGCCGGTCGGCTCGTCCATGAACACCAGGCGTGGCCCGGTGACGAGGTTGCGGGCGATCTGCAGGCGCTGGCGCATGCCGCCGGAGAAGGCGCGCGGTTCGTCGTCGATGCGGTCCTCGTCGATCTCGACGCGCGACAGCCAGTCGACGGCGGTGGCGCGGATATTCCCATAGTGGCGGTCGCCGACCGCCATCAGCCGCTCGCCGACATTGGCGCCGGCCGACACCGTCATGCGCAGCCCGTCGGCCGGGTTCTGGTGGACAAAACCCCAGTCGGTGCGCATCAGGAAGCGGCGCTCGGCCTCGCTCATGCGGTAAAGCTCGCGGAACTGGCCGTCGCGCATGCGGTAGCTGGCGGTGCCGGAGCTCGGCAGCAATCTTGTCGACAGGCAGTTGAGCAGCGTCGTCTTGCCGGATCCGGATTCACCGACCACTGCCAGCACCTCGCCCGGCCACAGGTCGAAGGTGACGTTCTCGCAACCTATGCGCGAACCGTAGAACTTGGACAGCGCGGAGACGCGCAGCAGTGGTTCGTCGGTCATTGCGCCGGCTCCGTTTTTTCCACGGCAGGAGAGGTTTCGGGCGCAAGGTGGCCGCGATGGCCTTGCTCGCGCCGCTTCTCGCAATGGTCGGTATCGGAGCAGACGAACATGTGGCCGCCATGGTCGTCGAGGATGACCTCGTCGAGATAGACGTTCTCGGCGGCGCACAGTGCGCAGGGCTGGTCGAAGCTCTGCACCTCGAACGGATAGTCCTCGAAGTCGAGGCTGACGACGTCGGTGAAAGGCGGCAGCGCATAGATGCGCTTTTCGCGGCCGGCACCGAACAGTTGCAGAGCCGGCGAACGGTGCATTTTCGGGTTATCGAACTTTGGCGTCGGCGACGGGTCCATCACATAGCGGCCCTCGACCTTGACCGGGTAGGCATAGGTGGTGGCGATGCGGCCATGCCGGGCGATGTCTTCGTAGAGTTTTACATGCATGAGGCCGTATTCCTCCAGCGCATGCATTTTCCGCGTTTCCGTCTCGCGCGGCTCGAGGAAGCGCAGCGGCTCGGGGATCGGCACCTGATAGACCAGCACCTGGCCCGATGTCAGCGGATGTTCGGGAATGCGGTGGCGGGTCTGGATGAGAGTCGCCTTGGCCGTCTCGGTGGTGACGGCGACATTGGCGACTTTCTTGAAGAAGGCGCGGATCGAGACCGCATTGGTGGTGTCGTCGGCGCCCTGGTCGATGACCTTCAGCACATCGTCGGGGCCGATGATCGAAGCCGTTACCTGGACGCCGCCGGTGCCCCAGCCATAGGGCATCGGCATCTCGCGCGAGGCGAACGGCACCTGGTAGCCGGGAATGGCGATGCCCTTGAGGATTGCGCGGCGGATCATCCGCTTGGTCTGCTCGTCGAGATAGGCGAAGTTGTAGGTGGCGATGTCGGTCGGTTGCGCGCTCATTCCGCTGCCTCCCTTTTTTCTTCGGCCTTGCTTGCGTGTTCGCGGGCGTCGTGCTCGGCGCGCATGCGACGCACCAGATCGAGCTCGGCCTGGAAGTCGACATAGTGCGGCAGCTTCAGGTGCTCGACGAAGCCGGTCGCCTGGACATTGTCGGAATGCGAGATGACGAATTCTTCGTCCTGGGCTGCGGCGACGACATCTTCGCCGAATTCGGTTGCACGAAGCGCGCGGTCGCACAGCGCCATGGCCATCGCCTTGCGCTCGCTCTGGCCGAAGACGAGGCCGTAGCCGCGGGTGAATTGCGGCGGCGCCTTGGCCGAGCCCTTGAACTGGTTGACCATCTGGCACTCGGTGACGCGCACAGAACCGAGTGGTACGGCGAATGGCAGCTCCGGCACGTCGAGTTCCAGCTCGACCTCGCCGATGCGAACCTCGCCGACGAACGGATGGTTGCGGGCATAGCCGCGCTGGGTGGAATAGCCGAGCGCCAGCAGAAAACCCTCGTCGCCGCGTGACAGCGCCTGCAGGCGGATGTCGCGCGCCATCGGAAATTCCAGCGGCTCGCGGGTGATGTCGCCGGGGACGTGGTCCTGCGGCATGTCGCCATCGGGTTCGATCAGGCCTTCGCGGGCGAGGATGGCGGAGACGCGCGGCATGGCTTCCGCCTCGCTGGCGCGCTGCTGTGGCTCGGCGACCTCGCCGCCGGCGGCAAGCTCGGGGTCGAGCAACCTATGCGTGTAGTCGAAGGTCGGGCCGAGCAGCTGGCCGCCGGGCAGATCCTTGTAGGTCGCCGACACGCGCCGCTCGACCAGCATCGCGCCGGTGTCGATCGCCCTGGTGTAGCCGAAGCGCGGCAGCGTGGTGCGATAGGCGCGGACCAGGAAGATCGCCTCGATCATGTCGCCGCGCGCCTGAACGATCGCCAGCGCCGCCAATTCGCGGTCGTAGAGCGAACCTTCGCTCATCACCCGGTCGACGCCGAGCGCCAGCTGCTCGACGATCTGGTCGAGGCGAAGCGCCGGCACCGAACGGTCGCCGCGGCGGCGGTCGGCGAGCAGGGCATGGGCGTTGGCAATGGCCGCCTCGCCGCCTTTTACCGCGACATACATATCACGCCTCCATCGTCTTGATGCGCGTCGTGCGCGGCAGGCAGGCAACGCCGTCCGGGGTGGCGAGGATGATGTCGACACCACGGGGAAAACGCTGATTGTTCTGCTTCCATTGTTCAACGAAGTGGCGCGGCATCTGCGCCGGCGCGATTGTTGCGGTTGTTTCGATGCCGGGACCTTCGAGCAGCAGCGGGGCGCCTGAGACGAGATCGCTCACCTGCAGGATCAGCGTCGTCGAGCGGTCGGGATAGTCCTGGGTGCCTTGCGAAAAGCCGTCGAGCGCCATCATCTCGGCCGGCGTGGCGATCAGCGCGAAATGCGCGTCGGCCGGCGTGTTGGCCAGTGGCGCGCCGGTGTGGAAACCAAGCCAGGATTTTATCGCTGCCGGGGCCTGCAAAACGAGGTCGAGCCAGAGCGGCGTGTCGTTGTCGCACAGCGCCAGCGCGATGGCACCGGCGGTGGCCGACAGCGGCGCCGGCGGGCGGGCAAACACCGGCAGAGGTTTTAAGGTGCCCGGCCGCGCCATTGCGTCCATCACGGCGCGGAACACCGTCTGGGCGTTGAACACCGGATCGACAAAGCCGCCCTCGATCGCCTGGGTTGCGATGTCCATCAGTCTTCTCCGCGCACCATGGTGAAGAAATCGACCTTCGTTGCCGCCGTCTCGGCTCGCCGCCGCTCGCGTGCGCTGGCCAGTGCGGCTTGCAGCGGCGCAATGAGTTTGGTCTCGACCTCGTTGCGGCGGGTGGGATCCTGCCAGAGCGCGTCGGCGATCGCCGCCAGTTTTGCTTTCTGCTTGTCACGGCCCAGCGCGTAGCAATGGCCGACTTCTCCCGAGGCAAGCCGCACCGTCGCGCGGGTGATCGTCGCCTCGCCGACGTTGAATGGCGCGCCGCCGCCGCCGATGCGGCCACGCACGGTGACCAGGCCGGTTTCGGGACCGCGCAGGAGTTCTGCTTCCGAAGGCAGGCCGGCTTGGTTCCAGAGGCGGACGATATCGTCGCCGGTCGATTGCGCCAGCGTCGCCATGACCGCCTTGCGCTCAAGCTGCTGATCGCGCGCTTCCTGTCCTCGCATGGTTAACATTCCCTTGCATCGAAAATTTGTCTATTGATATAGACAATTATACAAATTATATCTATTTTCTAAGGCCTGTCCATGACGGATGGATGACAGCGGCGAAAAGATCGGGGCAAAGAGATGATCGGTCAGCAGATGGCCAACAGCCTGGAGCGGCGCAGCGGCGTCTCGCTGTGGCGGCAGATCGCCGACCAGATCCTGCATTCGATCGCCGTCGGCGACTTCGCCGAGAATGCTGCAATGCCACCGGAAGTTGTATTAGCCGAGCGCTATGGCGTCAACCGCCATACGGTGCGCAGCGCCATCGCCGCACTGGTGCAGGATGGCGTGCTCAGGGCCGAACAGGGGCGCGGCACTTTTGTGCTGTCGCGCAAGCGGCTGTCCTATCCGATCGGCGCCCGCACCCGGTTTTCGGAGGGCTTGCAAGGGCAAGCGTCGGAGCGCCGCAGCGTGCTACTCGAATCGGCGGTCGAGCCGGCCAGCCGGCGCGTCGCCGAAGGCCTAGGTCTTGCCAAAGGTTCGAATGTCATACGCCTTGAGACACGCGGCGAAGCCGATGGGCAGCCGGTCTCGCGTGCCACCGGCTGGTTCGATGCGGGCCGCTTCGCCGGCATCGATGCCGCCATGGCCGAAACCGGATCGGTGACCGCCTCGTTCCAGCGTTTCGGCATCGGTGACTATCTCAGGCAATCGACGGTGCTGTCGGCCCGCCACGCGGACGCCGCCGACCTGGCCGATCTCGATCTGCAGCCCGGTGCCATCGTGCTGGTCACGGTCGCCGTCAATGTCACGCCGGACGGCCAGCCGATCCAGTTTGCCGAAACGCGGTTCCCGGCCGAGCGCGTCGAGCTCAGACTATCGGCAAAAGAGTAGCTTTCTGACGTCGTCATCCTTGGGCGAAGCAGGAGCGCAGCTCCGTCGCGGAGACCCAAGGATCCATGCCGTAACATTGGTTGATGAGTGAAGCGAAGCAGAATTCTGCACCGTCGCGATACTTCAAGGTCACGGCATGGATACTATGGTCTGCGCCGCGTCGCTTCGCTCCTTGCTTCGCCATAGGATGACGAAGCCAAAGTTCGCACCTATCGACCGCCGAATTTTCGTGTCAGAACCGGCATCCTATCCGACCTGGATGACAGCTTTGATCAGGCCGGATTTCTCATGCGCCCAGCGGGCGAGGTCGCGCGGCGTGCCGCCAAGCGTCGTGCGATGGGTGACGAGCTTTGCCAGCGGCACAGCACCATCGCGGATCGAGGCGGCGACATGGTCGAAGTCGGCGCGCAGCGCGTTGCGGCTGCCGATCAGCGTCATTTCACGCTTGTGGAATTCGGGATCGGAAAAGGCGATGTCGTCCTTGACGACGCTGACCAGGACCAGCGTCCCGCCATGCGCGACATGGGCGAAGGCTGACTGGACCGACTGGGTGTTGCCGGTGGCATCGAAAATCACGTCAAAACCTTCGCCGTTGGTCGCCTCCCGCACCAGATCGGTCGCAGACTGCCGCGAACCGTCGAGGATGGCGAAGCCGAGTTCGCTTGCGGCGAAGCCTAGCCTCTCGGCGCTCATGTCGAGCAGCGTCACGTCGAGACCGGCGATTCGGGCAAACAGCGCCGTGCCGAGGCCGATCGGCCCGGCGCCGATGACCAGCGTGCGCGCGCCGGGATCTGTTGGCGAGCGTCGCACGGCATGCGCCCCGATCGCCAAAAATTCGACGGCGGCGGCGTCGGCCAGCGACAGGCCGTTGGCCGGATAAAGATTTTGCGCCGGCACCAGGACCCGTTCGCACATGGCGCCGTCGCGGTGGACGCCGAGCACTTCGATCCTGACGCAGCAATTCGGCTTGCCTTGACGGCAGGCGATGCATTCGCCGCAAGCGAGGTAGGGGTTGATGATCACCGGCTCGCCCACCGCCAGATCGACGCCTTCGCCGGCCTCGATCACGGTTCCCGACGCTTCATGGCCCATGATGCGCGGATAGGCGAGAAACGGATGCTTGCCCTCGAAGATGTGATAGTCGGTGCCGCAGATGCCGACATGACTGACCGCGACCAGCGCCCAGCCCGGCGGTGGTGTGCTCGGCGCCTTGCGGTCTTCCACAACAAGATCGCCGGGCGAACGGCAGATGACGGCTTTCATGCTTTGATCCAGTCGGTTGATGGCGCCGCCGGCCCGATCGCCGGGCCGGCGGTTGTTAAGATGGTCTATTTGCCGCGGCGGCGCAGGCCGTCGAAATAGACGATGACGATGATCAGCACGCCGGTAATGATGCGCTGCCAGAAGGCATTGACGTTCAAGAGATTGGCGCCGTTGTTGATGGTGGCGAGGATGAAGGCGCCGAGCAGCGGTCCGTGCACCGAGCCGACGGCGCCGAACAGCGAGGTGCCGCCGATCACCGACGAGGCGATCGCCTGCAACTCCCAGCCCTCGGCCTGTGTCGGATTGCCGATGCCGATGCGTGAGGCAAGCAGCACGCCGCCAAAAGCCGCACAGAGGCCCGACAGCGTATAGGCCATGTAGATGGTGCGCTGGACGTTGACGCCGGACAGTCGCGATGCCTCGGCGTTGGAGCCGACCGAGAACAGATACCGGCCCCAGCGGCTGTGATGCAGGAAGATGTAGGCGGGGATGCCAACCAGGATCACCATCCAGAACAGATTGGGGACGCCGAGGAACGAGCTGCGCGAAAACAGCTGGAAGGCGTCGTTGTTGATCGAGATCGAGTTGCCGTTGGTCATCAGAAGGCCGATGCCGCGCAGCGAGGTCAGTGTCGCCAGCGTGATGATGAATGGCGGCAGGCCCATTTTTACGATGCCGAAGCCGTGGAACAGGCCGATGGCGACGCCGACCAGCAAGGTGATCAGGATGGCGAGGAAGACCGGCACGCCGGCATTGATCAGCATCGCTGCGATGACGGTGGCAAAGCCGACCACGGCGCCGACGGAAAGGTCGATGCCGCCGGTGATGATGACGAAGGTCTGGCCGACCGCCAGGATGGCGATCATCGAACCTTGCCGCAACAGGTTGGAGATGTTGTTGGCGGAGGCGAAGCTCGGCGTCGCCACCGACAGGATGACCCACAACAGCACCAGCAGCGCCAGCAGCGTCAGCCCGAACAGGGCATTGTAGTTGCGCTTCGGTTTTTCGGCAGCAATTGCCTCGGTGCTCATATCTGTCCTCCCGGTTTTTCCTGTTTCTCGGCCAGCGCCTGGGTGAGGATCTCCTCATGGTCGGCAGTGTGGAAACCATGCGTGGCCACCAGCTTGCCGCGCCGGAACACATGCAGCGTGTCGGCCAGTTCATAGACCTCGGGCAGATAGGACGAGATCAGGATGATGCCGGCGCCCTTGGACAGCAGTTCGCCGAACAGGCGGTAGATCTCGGCCTTGGTGCCGACATCGACGCCAACTGTCGGCTCGTCGAAGATGAACAGTTTGGCGCCGTGCGCCAGCCACTTGCCGATGACGATCTTCTGCTGGTTGCCGCCGGACAGGCTGGAGGCGAGCGCGTGGCGCGTCGGCGTCTTGATCCTGAGATTGGCGATCTGGCGATCCGCCTCGGTCTTCTCCTGTGCGCTGGAGATCAGCAGATTACTGGAGATGCGCTTGTAGATCGGCAGATTGAGATTGAGGCCGACCGGCAAATTGAGGCACAGGCCCTGGTCGCGGCGGCTTTCCGGCGCCAGCGCCATGCCGAGCCTGATAGCGTCATGCTCGGAGTTGACCTGAACCTCCTTCCCCTCCCAGAGGATCTGGCCGGCCGATTTGCGATGACGGCCGTAGAGCGTGGTGACGAACTCGCTGCGCCCGGCACCGATCAGGCCGTAGAGCCCGACGATTTCGCCGGCACGGACCGTCATCGAGACATTTTCGAAGCCCTTGCCGGAGAGGTTTCGGGCTTCGAGGAGCGTCGCGCCCGGGGTAAAATGCTCCTTGTGATAGACTTGCTCGATCGAGCGGTTGATCATCATCCTGACCAGCTCGGCGTCGTTGGTCTCGGCGATGTTCCTGGTGCCGACAAGCGTGCCGTCGCGCAGCACCGAGACCCGGTCGGCGAGCTCGAACACCTCTTCCATGCGGTGGCTGATGTAGATGATGGTGACGCCTTCGCCCTTCAGCCGGCGGATCAGCGTGAACAGCTGGTCGGCTTCCTTGCGGGTGAGATAGGCAGTCGGCTCGTCGAAGATCAGGAACTTGGTGCCGCGCACGGTGGCGCGGGCGGCGGCGATCAGCTGCTGCTGGCCTATGGTCAGGTCACCCAGCACGACATGCGCCGGCAGATCGAAGCCGAGATCGTCGATGATCTTCTGCGCTTCCCTGACCATGGCCCGCTGTTGCAGGATGCCGAAGCGGGAAGCCTCCTCGCCGAGGAACATGTTGGCCGCGACGGTGAGATGGCGGCACAGGACGACTTCCTGATGCACAGCATTGATGCCGAGCGCCATCGCCTCATGCGGCGTCGCCAATGCGGCGGGCTTGCCCTCCCAGATGACGTCGCCGGAGGTGCGCGGCATGACGCCGGTCAAAAGCTTGATCAGGGTGGATTTGCCGGCGCCGTTCTCGCCGACGATGGCGTGGATTTCGCCGGCCTTGAAGGCGAGGTTGACCGGCTTCAGCGCGTGCGTGCCGGGATAGCGCTTTTCCAGTCCCTTGAGTTCGAGGATCGTCCTGCCCGGTTCCAGCGTTGGGGCCGGATGCAGTTCCTGCGCCGTCGACGTCATGGCAATCCTCCCAGATCGGCCTCCCAGATCGGCCTCACGATTGGCACGAGTGCGGGGTGTTTCCGGGGCGAAGGGCCCCGGAAACAGTTCGCCTGTGGCGATGCTCAGTCGAGCTTCGGGTTGAGCAGCGCGTCGATCTTTGGATCTTTCATGTTGGCCTTGGTCACCAGGTTGGCGCCGGTGTCGACATTGGCCTCGACCTTCTCGCCCTTCGAGGCGGCGAGCGCCGTCTTGATGCCGTCATAGCCCATCCGGTACGGATCCTGGACGACGAGAGCCGAAATGACGCCGTCATTGAGGAATTTGATCAGCTTCTCGTCGCTGTCGAAGCCGACCAGCCCGACCTTGCCGGCAAGGCTGTTCTCGGCGATCGCCTGACCGACGCCCTGCGCCATGATCAGGTTGGAGGCGAAGATGCCCTTGAGGTTCGGGTTGGCGGTGATCAGGTCGGTGGCGATGTTGAGGCCGGTGGTGGCCTGGCCGTCGGCATATTTGTCGGCGACCAGCTTGAGGCCGGGATATTTGGCGGCGAGCTGTTCCTTGAAGCCCTGGGCGCGCTGTTCGAGCGAGCCGGCGCCGGGAAGCGCGGTGATCAGGGCGACGTCGCCCTCGATCTTGCCGCCATTGGCTTCGCCGATCGCCGCCGCCAGCCCGTCAGCGGCGACGCGGCCGCCCTGGATGTTGTCGGTGGTCAGGAACGAGGTGAAGGCCTTGGAGTCGGCGCCGGAGTCGATGCCGATGATCTTGACCTTGGTGGCGGCCTCGTCGATCGGCTTTCCGAGCGCCTTGGCTTCGGTCGGCGCGATGACGACGGCAGCCGGGTTGCCGGCGACGGCGTTTTCAAGGATCGAGATCTGGCCGTTGACGTCGGTCTCCGCCTGGGCGCCGAGTTCCGGCACATTGACGCCGAGGTCCTTGCCGGCCTTGCGGGCGCCGGCCAGGACGATCTGCCAGTAGAAAGAGGTGGTGTCCTTGACGATTATCGGAATGGTTTCGTCGGCCGCCGAAGCCGGGCCCGAATGCACCACGCCGGCAAGCATCGAGGCGGCGGCGAGCGCCACGAATGCGCGGCGGTTGAGAATGCTGGTCACGAATTTCATTAGGCTTCCTCCCTAAGTCGCCCGGTGAGTGTTGCGGAAGCTCGGTTTGGATAGGCGCTGGCCAAACCGAACTTTATCAATAAAAAACATTTACCGCATTTTGATAGTGCATCGGTCCGGTCGACGCAAGCGGTGTTTCGTATGGTCCTGCGTTTGCTTCGACAGGAAGGGAATGCCGATCCTCATTGACAAACCCCACAAATCCTCTCCGAAAGGCATGGAATATTAATTCCATCTTCAAGTCAATATGGAATATTCATTCTTTTGTGAGGCGTAAGGTGGGCGCCTCCTGATCGCATCGTCCGCAGATCAACCGGCGAAGGCCGCAGCGCATCAGCCAAGTTTCTGTACGACCGTAGGGGGATCATATTTGGCGAATTCGGTTTCGGGCACCTGGATGTCGAGCAGTTGCAGGTTTCGCGCCAGGTTGGCCGGTTTGGCGGTGCCCGTCAGCACAGAAGCCACCACAGGCTCGTGCAGCGGGAACTGGAACGCCGCCGCGGCAAGCGGGTAGCCGCCCTCCGTGGCAATTCTCTCCATGGCGCCGACGCGGTCGAGAATATCCGGGCTGGCCGGCAAATAGTCGAAATGCGCACCTGGCACCGGGCCGGTCGCCAAAATACCGGAATTGAAGACGCCGCCGATGATCAGCGAGGTCTGCCGTTGCCGGCAAAGCGGCAGCAATTCGGCTTCGGCGGTGCGGTCGAGCAGCGAGTAGCGGCTGGCGAGCAGGATGCAGTCGAGCGGCGCCTGGCGCAGCACATCGAGACAGATCTGCACCTCGTTGACGCCAAGGCCATACGCCGAAATGACCCTGGACGATTTCAGCTCTTCCAGCGCCTTCAGCCCGCCATCCATGAACTGGCGGAAATGCAGCTTGGTTTTCTCGACGCCATGCGTGTAGACGCCGATGTCGTGGACGAACAGGATGTCGATTCGATTGAGGCCAAGCCGCGCATAGCTGAACTCGACCGAGCGCATGATGCCGTCGTAGGAATAGTCGTAGTCGAGTGCAAAGGGCAGCGGATCGACATAGGAATGGTCCGGGATCTGGCCATCCGGCACCGGCCGCAACAGGCGCCCGACCTTGGTCGACAGCACGTAGGAATCCCGCGGCTTGTCGCGCAGGAAATCGCCAAAACGGCGTTCCGAGAGGCCGAAGCCGTAGAAGGGCGCCGTATCGAAATAGCGCAGGCCGGCATCCCAGGCGACCTGCAGCGTCTGCATCGCCGCCTCGCGCGGGCAGGATCGGTAGAGGCCGCCGATCGCCGCGCCGCCGAAGCTGACCTCGGTTATTTCCAGCGCGGTGCTGCCGACACGGCGTTTCTTCATGCAAAGCCTCCCCACCGGCAGTTGTCCGGCCTGTCTATTGTCGTTGTCGGTTGGCGGTCGGGCTAGAGGGTCGCCCCGAGGTGCCAGGGCACGAACTCGTTGTCGCCGTAGCCGAACGCCTCGCTCTTGGTCTTGCGGCCGGAAGCCGTCTCGACGATCAGCTCGAAAATCTCGCGGCCCATGCCGGCGATGGTCTTTTCGCCCGAGGCGATGACGCCGCAATTGACGTCCATGTCCTCTTCCATGGTGTGGTACATGGTCGAGTTGCTGGCGACCTTGATCGACGGTGTCGGCCGGCAGCCGAAGCAGGAGCCGCGGCCGGTGGTGAAGACGATGACGTTGGCGCCGCCAGCCACCTGGCCGGTGGCGGAAACCGGATCGTAGCCGGGCGTGTCCATGAACACCAAGCCGTGGCCGCCGACCTTTTCGGCATAGCCGAAGACGCCGTTGAGCGGGGTCTGGCCGCCCTTGGCGACCGCGCCAAGCGACTTCTCCAAAATGGTGGTCAGGCCGCCGCGCTTGTTGCCTGGCGAGGGATTGTTGTCGATGGAGGCGCCATGCTTGGCGACATGGTCTTCCCACCATTTTACATAGCCGTCGAGCTTGGCGGCGATCTCCGGGGTCGCCGCGCGATAGGCCAGCAGATGCTCGGCGCCGTAGATCTCCGTCGTTTCGGAGAGGATGCCGATGCCGCCGACGCCGGCCAGGATGTCGACGGCGGCGCCAAGCGCCGGATTGGCGGTGATGCCGGACATGCCGTCGGAGCCGCCGCATTGCAGGCCGACGACAATCTCGCTGACCGGGATAGGCTCACGCTCAAGCCTGCCGACCTCCTCGGCGATCTCGGCCAGCACCAACATCGCCTTCTCGACCGACTTGCGCGAGCCGCCGGCTTCCTGGATGTTGAAATGGCGTTTTCCCGCGGCGACGCCCTTCTGGCCATAGAGGGTGAGCTGGTTGACTTCGCAGCCGAGACCGACCATTAGCACGCCGCCAAAATTCGGGTGGCGGGCATAGCCGGCAAGCGTGCGGTGCAGCACCATCATGCCGTCGCCGGTGGCGCTCATGCCGCAGCCCTGGCCGTGAACGATGGGAACGAAGCCGTCAATGCCGGGATATCTGGGCAGCAGCGTGCGGTTGGCCTCGTCGGCGATGGCGTGGCAAACGGTGGCCGAGCAATTGACGCTGGCGAGAATGCCGATGAAGTTGCGCGTGCCGGCACGGCCGTCGGCGCGGCGGTAGCCCATGAAGGTGCGGGCGCGGTCGGCCTCTGTCGCGTGCACGGCCTCGCTCGGCGGCACCACCGGCAAACGCCCGGACTCGAAGACCAGATTGTGCGAATGGACATGCTCGCCGGGTGCAATATCCTGGGTGGCGCGGCCGATCGCCTGGGCGTATTTGACCACGGCCTCGCCGGCGGCAATCGGCTTGATCGCCACCTTGTGGCCGGGTTCGATCAGCGCCGTGGCAACGGCCCCGCCCGGCAGCACCGCGCCGATCTCGATGCGGCCGTTGGCGACCGCGACATTGTCGGCGGGGGACAGAAGAATGCTGTTTGCGGGGTTCACGGGCAGTTTCCTGGGTGTTCCTGGGATCGGCAAGCGATTGACACGCGCCTGTTAACAGTTAATGTCTTTTATCGTGAAAAAACAGTTTTGCGTCAATTGTTTTTTCGCGCGTCGTCGCAACGGGGCAGGGGATGTCGAAGAGCAACAACGTCTACAAGGACGCCTACAATCGTGGTTTGCGGCTGCTCGAGGAAACGAAAAGCCTGCCGTCGGAGCCCGAGCTAGGCGCCCTGCTTGGCGTCAGCCGCACGACCATCCGCACCATCCTTGCGCGCATGGAAGAGACCGGGCTGATCGCCTGGAACAAGCGCAGCAAGACGGTGTTGCGCGCGCCGCGGCCCGACGACTTTTTCCCCGAGGAAGAGACCGACACGCTGTCGCAGATCATCGAGCGCTCTTTCATGCGGCGGCTGCTTGCCGGCGGTGCTGAGCCCGGCATGCAGATCAACGAGCTCGAGCTGGCGCGCGAGATCGGCGTCGGCACCACCAGCGTGCGCGAGTTCCTGATCCGCTTTTCCCGCTTCGGGCTGATCGAGAAGCGCCGCAACAGCCATTGGGTGCTGAAAGGTTTTACACGCGCCTTCGCGCTGGAACTGACCGAAATCCGCGAGATGTTCGAACTGCGCTCGGCCGCCGCCTTCGCCGCGCTGCCGGAAGACAGCCCGGTGTGGGCCGACCTCGACCTGCTTGAGGACGAGCATCGCCTGCTGGCGCGCGAGATCGCCACGCGCTTCAACGAATTCTCGGAGCTCGACGAGCGCTTTCACCGGCTGATCCACCGCGCGTCGCACAATCGCTTCATCGTCGATTTCTACGACGTCATCGCCATGATCTTCCACTACCACTATCAGTGGAACAAGGCGCAGGAGCGCGAGCGCAACGAGGTGGCGGTCGCGGAACACCTGGCCTATATAGCGGCGCTCAAATCGCGCGATCTCGGCAAGGTCGACACTGCCTGCCGCAAGCATCTGAAGTCGGCGCGGCACACGCTGCTGACGTCGATTCCGGAAGGCCAGCAACCGTAGCGTGGTTAATAGCGACCTCTCCCCGTATAGTGACGGGGAGAGGGACGCTCTCGGCGATTTTCGCCAATTGTCAGCCTTGCAGGAAGTGTGCCGCGGTGGCGGCCGGCTCTTTCTCCCCGTCACTATACGGGGAGAAATGCCCGGCAGGGCAATGAGGGGCAGCGCCGGCTTCAACAATTCCAGGAATCCTGTTCGCCGCCCCTATCGACCGGTTGGCGCTGCCCCCTCACCCGCCTGCCGGCGACCTCTCCCCGTATAGTGACGGGGAGAGGGACGCTGTCGTCGCCGGTTTCGCCAATCGCCAGCGTTGCGGGAAGGGCGCCGAGGCTGCGGCCGGCCCTTTCTCCCCGTCACTATACGGTGAGAAATGCCCGGCAGGGCAATGAGGGGCGGAGCCGGCTTCAACAATTCCAGGATCCGGTTCGCCGCCCCTATCGAAGACTGATGCGACGAGCTGACTTCCAGCTTCCTCGGCTTCGTTCCTGGCTAGGATTGTCAACACGACCTAAAGCGCCGCGTTGCCGCAGTGGCAAGTTGGCGATTTTCCGACCGCCGGCCGCGTGCTAGATATCTTGCCGTTGCTGCGTGAGGAGGCAGGCCTTTGAACATCCGGCGGAGACAATGGAGCATGCCGGCGGCATTCGCCGCCGCCTATTTGCTCGTGCTCCAGTCGATGCTCGGCGCATTCGCCTTCGGCATCGGGCCGGACGCTTCGCAACGCGACGCTTTCGGCAACGTCATCTGCACCCAGGAGGGCGCGGCCCAGCGTCCCGGCGGCGACCCGCACCAGCAGCACATCCCGGCTTGCTGCGTGCTCGGCTGCGGCATGGCCTCGGCTGTCGACGCTCCGCCGCCCGCTGCCGCCATGCTGTCCGACATTTATTCGGCCGAAACCGTTGCGTTTGTGCTGCCGGCGTTCAGGCATCTCGACTTTGCCCGCGACCGCTCGCCGTCGAATCCGCGGGCGCCTCCGGTGACGGCCTGATCCGTCCCAGTTCGCCTTGCGGAATTTTTCGCGGGCGAATTCGTTCAACATCGAAACTGTTCGCGACCGGCCGACGGCGCGATTTCTCAGTTCCTGGAGCTATCATGTCTCACACCTTTCGCGCGCGGCTCGGCCGCACCAGCCGCTTTCTGCGCAGCTTCGAGGAGCGACTCGGCATCACCGTACTCCTCCTCGCCCTGCTGTTCGTCAGCGCCCAGGCCGTTTTCGCGCATGAGTTCAGGGTTGGTGACCTCGAGATCGTGCATCCCTGGTCGCGCGCCACGCCACCGGGCGCCAAAGTGGCCGGCGGCTACTTCACCGTGACCAACTCCGGCAGTTCGCCGGACCGGCTGCTGTCGATCTCCTCCGATGTGTCGGACAGGACCGAACTGCACGAAATGGGCGTCAAGGACGGCGTCATGACCATGCGGCCGGTCAGCGGCGGCCTCGAAATCCCGGCCGGCGGCAAGGTCGCGCTGGCTCCCGGCGGCTATCATCTGATGTTTATCGGCCTCAAGCGCCAGCCCAAGCAAGGCGAGACGTTTTCCGCTGCGCTGGCCTTCGAGAAAGCCGGCGCCGTCACCGTCGAGTTCGCCGTAGAAGGCATCGGCGAAATGGGCGGCATGCACGACCATGCCAATTGATCCGGCCAGATCCGCACAATTCAAACTCAGGGAAACATCATGAACCGTTATCTTCTCTCGGCCTGCACGTTTCTCGTCTTCGGGACGGGTGCAGCTTTTGCCCACGTCACGCTGGAAACCCAGGAGGCGGCGGTCGGTTCGACCTACAAGGCAGTCCTGCGCGTGCCGCATGGCTGTGAAGGCAAGGCGACGACCGCCGTGCGCGTGCAGATCCCGGAGGGCGTGATTTCAGTGAAGCCGATGCCGAAGGCCGGCTGGACGCTGCAGGTCAAGAACGGCAGATACGAGAAATCCTATCAGCTCCATGGTCAGGAGGTGTCCAGCGGCGTCAAGGAAGTCAACTGGAGCGGCGGCAGCCTGCCGGACGAATTCTACGACGAATTCGTCTTCCGTGGGACACTGGCGGCGGATCTGCCGGTAGGCCAAACGCTCTACTTCCCGGTGGTGCAGGAATGCGAAGGCGCCGCTGAACGCTGGATCGAGATACCAGCGGCTGGCCAGGATGCGGATGCCCTGGAATATCCGGCGCCCGGCCTCAAGCTTTCGCCGAAGCTATGATTATTCGGCGGAGCGTTTTGTTCGAAAGAGCGCGCCGCTGTTTTTGTGACATGAGTGCATCCCTGCTGCGAACGGTCTGCACAACCGGCCGTGCGAACTGCCTGCTGGCTGCGATCGTGCTGCTTGCCGCCATTGCCGCGCCAGGTCAGGCCTTCGCCCACGCGGCGCTGGTCACAACCGAGCCGACGGACGGCGCCGTGCTGGCGCAGAGCCCCGCGCAGTTCTCGCTGACCTTCAGCGAGCCGGTATCACCGCTGGTGCTGGCCTTGGTGCGGCCTGACGGGACGCCGGTTCCGCTGACGTCGTTTCGGCTCAACGCCCAGACGCTCGCCATCGATAATCCGCACAGGCTCGGATCCGGCACCCATGTGCTGAGCTGGCGGGTGATCTCCGCCGATGGCCATCCGGTCGTTGGCTCGGTGCTGTTTTCCATTGGCGCGCCTGGTGCTGCGCCGGCCGTATCCGAAGCTGTCGACCGGGGTCTGAGGTCGGCAATCTGGATCGGCAAGGTCTTCCTCTATGTCGGCCTGTTTCTCGGCGTCGGCGGCGCCTTTGCCATCGCCTGGCTGGCGCAAGGCGGGCGCGCCGGCCGGCGCTTCGTCATCACCGCGATCCTTTGCGGCCTCGTCGCGGCGCCGTTGTCGCTCGGCTTGCAGGGACTGGACGCGCTCGGTGCACCGCTCGTCCGGCTGGCGCAGCCGGACATCTGGAAGGCCGGGCTCGCCACCAGATTCAGCTGGACGGTGCTGGTCGCGCTGGTGGCGCTCGGGCTTGGCCTGCTGTCGCTGGTCGGGCCGCGCGGCGGCGCAAAACTGTTTGCCTTTGCCGGCCTGGCCGGTGTCGGCGCCGCCCTTGCCGCCAGCGGGCACGCAAGTGCTGCCGAACCGCAATGGCTGACGCGGCCGATGGTGTTCCTGCACGGCGCCGGCATTGCATTCTGGGCCGGGGCGCTGGCGCCGCTCGGTCTCGCCATGCGGCGGAAGCCGGCCGAGGCCGCGCCTTTCCTGCGTCGGTTTTCCCAGGCGATCCTGCCTGTCGTGGCCGTGCTTGCGGCCGCTGGCTTCGTGCTGGCTGTCATCCAGGTGCAGTCGCCCGCAGCTTTGCTCGAGACCGCCTATGGCCGGCTGCTGCTGATCAAGCTGGCGCTGCTGTTGTTTCTGTTCACGCTGGCCGCCATCAACCGCTGGAAGCTGACCGGTCCGGCGGAAGCGGGAGAGACGGAAGTACAGAAGAAGCTGGTCCGCTCGATCGGCATTGAAATGCTGATCGTTCTGGCGATCTTCGGCGTTGCCGCCGGCTGGCGCTTCACGCCGCCGCCACGCGCCCTGGCGATCGCAGCGGCGCAGCCGGCGTCGGTGCATATCCACACGGCGAAGGCGATGGCCGACCTCAGCATCACGCCCGGCCATGTCGGGCCGGTTGCCGCCTCGATCGTCATCATGACCGGCGATTTTGGCCCGCTCGACGCTGAGCAAGTGACGCTGGTGCTGTCAAAACCCGATGCCGGCATCGAGCCGATCAAGCGCGCGGCGACAAAGCCAGGCGACGGCAGCTGGCGCGTCGACGAACTCGTCGTCCCGGTTCCCGGCCGATGGACGGCGCGGCTCGATATTCTCGTCTCGGATTTCGAGATGGTGAAGATCGAGGCGCCGATCGACATCAGGCCTTGAGGACAAGCTGGCGCCTGCAACACAATTCGGCGAGGCGGTTGACGCAGCCCCGAAGGCCCGTCAAACATCGCGGCAAGAATGGCATCTCGGCAAGAGTGGCATCCTGGAAGAATGGGAGTCGCCACAAATCGCCGCCTCAACAAAAGATCCGAAGGCAGGGAAGAAACGATGGAAAAAGCCGAAATCGGCCTGATCGGCCTTGGCACGATGGGCTCCAACCTGGCGCTCAACATCGCCGAAAAGGGGCACCGCATAGCCGTCTTCAACCGCACCGCCGCGCGCACCGACGCCTTTGTCGAGAATGCCGGGGCGCTCAGGGATATGGTTGTGCCCTGCTACAACCTGGAGGAACTCGCCGCCGCCATCCGGCCGCCGCGGCCGATCATCATCATGGTGCTGGCCGGCAAGCCGGTCGATGAGCAGATCGCGGCACTGCGCGGCGAGCTGTCGGCCAACGACATCGTCATCGATGCTGGCAACGCCAATTTCCGCGACACGATGCGGCGCTTCTCCGAACTTTCCGATTCGGGTCTCACCTTCATCGGCATGGGCGTGTCCGGCGGCGAGGAGGGCGCGCGCCATGGACCGTCGATCATGGTCGGCGGCACCGAAGGGTCCTGGAAACGCGTCGAAAAGGTGCTGACCGCCATTTCGGCCAAGTTCAGGGATGAGCCCTGTGCGGCATGGCTTGGCACCGATGGCGCCGGGCATTTCGTCAAGACCATCCATAACGGCATCGAATATGCCGACATGCAGATGATCGCCGAGATCTACGGCATCTTGCGCGACGGCTTAAGCATGGGGCCGAAGCAGATCGCACAGGTGTTTGCCGGCTGGAACAGGGGCCGGCTCAACTCCTATCTGATCGAGATCACCGCCAAGGTGCTGGCCGCCGACGATCCGAAGACAGGCAAGCCGGTGGTCGACATCATCCTCGACCGCGCCGGCCAGAAGGGCACCGGCAAATGGTCGGTCATCGAGGCGCAGCAGCTCGGCATTCCGGCCACCGCGATCGAGGCGGCGGTGGCGGCGCGCGTGCTGTCGTCGATCAAGGACGAGCGGCTGGCCGCCGAAAAGGCCTATGGCCATGGCGGCGTGACCAGGATTTCCGGAGACAAGGACGCGTTTCTTGGCGATCTCGAACTGGCGCTGTTCGCCGGCAAGATATCAGCCTATGCGCAAGGCTTCGCAGTGATGAGCGGCGCGTCGAAGGAGTTCAACTGGAACCTGCCGATGCCGACCATCGCCAAGATATGGCGGGCCGGCTGCATCATCCGCTCGCAATTGCTGGACACGATGGCGGAAGCCCTCGACAAGGGCGGCGCAACCACCAATCTCCTAATGGCGCCGGCCTTCATCGCGATGATGCAGGAAGCGCATCCATCGCTGCGGCGCATCGTGGCAAGGGCGTCGGAAGCCGGCTCGCCGGTGCCGGCGCTGTCGTCGGCGCTGGCTTATTTCGACAGCTACCGCCAGGGCCGCGGCACCTCGAACCTGATCCAGGCGCAACGCGATTTCTTCGGCGCGCACGGCTTCGAGCGCATCGACGGGCCGGGCGCGTTCCATGGCCCTTGGGGCAGCGGGGCGGGGGGTTAGCGCCCAAGGTCGGACATTGAGATCAGCATTGCCGCTTCCTGAAAGCCAACATCCCAAGAACCTCACTGAGGGTCGTGGTTGCGCCATAACCTGTCATTTGCAGCGCTTCTCCAAACCTGCCCTTCGCGCAACGGCCCAAACCGACCCGTTGACGACCTTGGGCGTTGCAGACTTGAACCTCCAAATCGAGGTCGGGAACCTGACCTTCAGCGCAAGAGCATTCGCTCGCGTGAGGTCATTCACCACATTTGGCGGCGACCCGCAGATGCTTTTCGTGTTATGATGGGCTTGCAACGCGCGCAATCTCGACCTCGGCAGGTCGAAAGCTATTGCCTTGGCACAGGAAGTCTTCGCCCCCAGCACTCGATCGCCTCCGAGACGCTGGGTGTGCTGCTTTCCCTGACTGATGCGGGGCGAGGAGGTTGTCTATGTCCACGAGTAGTGTTGACCGCCCGCTGCAGCCGGGCGACCGGGCACCGAATGTTGTGCTCAATGCGATCTCACGCGAAGGCAAGATCGCGCTCGATGATTTTCGAGGCCGTAGCCCGTTGTTGATCGGTTTGTTCCGAGGCCTGCACTGTCCGTTCTGCCGGCGCCATGTCGCGGCGATGGCGCAACTCAAGCCGGCCCTGCGTGAGAAAGGCGTCGAATGCCTGGCGGTGGTCAATACGCCGGTCGAGCGGGCGCGGCTCTATTTCCGTTACCACCCGGCACCCGATCTTCTCGCCGCATCCGACCCGGAGCGGGCCTCGCACCGTGCTTTCGGCTTGCGCGAGGTTGGGATGGACACGGTCATGGCGATACGGATCCACCTTCCGGGCGAGTTGCCCGAGCCTATGGACGTCATGGCAATGAACGAGTTCCTCAACAAGAAAGAAGGATATGAGATTACGGAAGCCGATCAGCAGGCGATGGTGGCTTCCGGCCAGGGGCAGCTTGTCGGTCAGTTCCTAATCGACCGGGCGGGCATCGTACGCTGGAACTTCACTGAAGTTCTGGAGGATGGCCTCAACACCTTCAGAGCGCCGAATCCCGAGGAATTGATGTCGGCAGCTTCCCAAGTTGCACATTAATAGGCTGCGGAAATGGGCTGCTGAAAACTCGCTCGACGGCCACCGTCCTGTGGCGATTCTTTGGATTTAACAATCATCGAAATGCTCAGCGCGGGAGGCCAAGGTCTGCCCGTGGGCTTCGTAGCGATTTCGATTCAACGGTCTGCGGACCGCCCCAACGCTAGACTGAGCAAGCCGCATAGGCGGGGCGACGTCCGCTCCTTGCCGCAATCACGTCGTTCCGACAGGCGCGCATACGGCAAGTTTCCACCCAACCTGGTCCTCCAACGGCTTCTTCCGCGTGCAGAGCGGTTAAAAGCACGGGTCGCCTCGATTGCGCCAGCAACAGTCGTTTGATGCGATATCGGCGAATGACGGTTGTCGACGCCATTTTCTGACCTTCGGGGTCATGTGCGTCTCTTTCGCGCTTTCCGCCCAGCAGCTAATGGTGTCGCTTTCTGAGTGGGTCAAATAGCGCTATATTTGGGCACCAAGTGCTCGATGTAGGTAACGACTTTTTGGATGAGCAGCCCCGGTGAAGCGTGAAATTCGCATCATTTGGGAATGGTTCCTGACATCGGCTGCCGTCCGAAACCGATCAGGTGGATCCAATGCGTCAAGGGTATTTCGCTCTTGCCTACCTGCTGGCACTGTTCGTTGGACCGTTTGCGGCCAGCCAAGGGCTGGCCGCAACTGTTCCGCATGTAGGCCTTCTCACCTATTGGAACTGCAGCCCGGGTACTGTTCAGGACGAATTCGGACCGTTTCTCAAGGGGCTTGAGGAACTGGGCTATAGGAAGGGCGAGACCTTTGCACTCGAGTGCCAGGCGGCCGGCAAGAATTACGACAGACTTGCCGAAGCGGCGCGCAAGCTGGTGCAGCTTTCTGTGGACGTGATCGTGACAAGCTCTCAACCGGCGGGACGTGCAGCCCACCAGGTGACGGATTCGGTCCCGATCGTATCGATCGTCAGCGGGGATCCGATATCCGCTGGCCTCGTCGCCAGCCTTGCCAGGCCAGGCGGCAATTTTACCGGGGTGAGCTACTATGCGACCGAACTTACTGCCAAGCGTCTGGAACTGCTGAAAGAAGCAATTCCGGGTATCGTCACGATCGGGGTTCTGGCCAACCCGGACGTTTCCTATTTGCCATTCGAGGCTGATGCAATGCGCGCGGCCGAAAAGCTCGGCATTGGCGTAAAGCTTCATCACATCAGGCAGCCGGCGGACCTCGATGTCGCAATCCCGGAAATGAAGAAAGAGAGCGTGCAGGCAATCTTCGTCCTGCCCGACGTCATGCTCGCCGGCGAGGCGGCACATATCGCCGATCTGGCGCTCGAACAGCGGTTGCCGACGATGGCATGGGCTCCGTGGTATCCGCGAAACGGCTGTCTGCTTGCCTATTCCGCGGATTACGCGGAGATGCTGCATCGGCTGGCTTTCTATGTCGACCGGATTCTCAAGGGAGAGAATCCCGGCGATCTTCCGCTCGAGCAACCGACAAAGTTCGAGCTGTCGGTCAATTTGAAAACGGCCAATGCTCTCGGCATCGATCTGCCGCAGACCGTACTGATCATGGCTGATGAAGTCATCGAATGAGGATGATGTGCGGGATTCGATCCATCCCGAGGCCGCCCCCGTGCGCCGATCACTGTTTCGGAAGTATTTCATCGCCCTTTTAGCCGCCGTCATTGTCCCCATAACTGCCAGCGGCATCAGCAACGCCTGGTTCGGCTATCGCGATCAGCGTGCCATGCTCAGCGCTCTCTTGCGGGTGGAAGCCACATCGGCAGCCGGCAAGATGCAGAGCTTTCTCGACGGCATCAGGGATCAGCTCAGCTGGACGGTCCAGCAGGCCTGGAACCCGGACGCCGAGGGACAGCATCGCCTGGATGCCCTGCGGGCAATGCGCCAAGCCCCGGCAATTGTCAGCATCACTCTTGTCGACAGTACGGGAGTAGAGCGGCTGCACGTGTCCCGAATTGGCTTGAACAGGATGGAAAGTGGATCGGATCGTTCAGGCGATCCTGCGGTCGCGGGAGCCCGGTCCACGGGCTTATGGTATGGCCCAGTCATGTTTCGCAACGGCTCCGAACCGTTCCTGACTATGGCAATGGCCGGAAACCGCAAGGCGGATGCGTTCGTCGTCGCCGAAATCAACCTGAAGCTCATCTGGATTGTCGTTTCGGAAGTTCGTGTCGGCCGCAGCGGTCAGGCATTTGTTCTTGACCAGACCGGCCGGCTTATCGCTCACCCCGACATCAGCAAGGTGTTGCAAGGCACCGACGAGAACACAGCGGCTGCCCGGCGCAGATTGCGGGACGAGATCGCCACAGCGGGCGGCGAGGCGACAACGGCCCGCAACGCTGAGAATGAACGCGTCGTGACTGCGATGGCATCGATCCCCAGTGTTGGCTGGACCATGTTCGTCGAGCAGCCGCAGGCAGAAGCTTTTGCACCGCTCTATGCTTCTTTGTGGCGCACCGGCGGCCTGCTGCTTGCGGCGCTCATCTTAGCGGCGGCGCTCGCCTACTGGCTTGCCAGGCGCATGACCGGCCCCATCCGTCAGCTGGAGGAGGGCACCGAAAAAATCGGTGCCGGACAGTTCGATCACCGGATCGACATCGCCACCGGAGATGAACTTGAACGGCTGGCGGTCCGGTTCAATCAGATGGCTCAGGAACTCGCCAAATCGCGGGATCGATCGGAGCGGATCGCGCGGCTGAAACGCTTTCTCGCACCGCAAGTCGCCGAGCTCGTGGAAAAATCCGGTGACGAGAGCGTACTCGCGGGCCAGCGGGCGGAAGTGGTCCCTGTCTTCTGCGATCTACGCGGCTTTACCGCGTTTTCGGCGCACGCCGAACCCGATGATGTCATGCAGGTGTTGCGCGACTATTATGAGGCTCTCGGCGCGATCATCACGCGCTACGAGGCCACGCTGACCAACTTCTCGGCGGACGGGTTGATGGTGCTTGTCAACGCCCCTGTGCCGAGCGCGGAGCCAGCGCTTCGCGCCGTCGAGATGGCGATTGACATGCAGGATGCCGTTCAGCACCTGATCGCCGAGTGGCGTCTGCGCGGCCACGCGGTCGGTTTCGGCATAGGGCTCGCGATGGGACGGGCGACGGTCGGCCGAATTGGCTATGAGGCCCGCGTTGACTACACCGCCATCGGCAATGTCGTGAACCTGGCGTCCAGACTGTGTTCGTCGGCCGATGATCTGCAAATTCTCACCGATGACTCTGTGGCGTGTTCCGTCGGCGGCAAGATTCCGATGGTCGCCCTCGGCGCGCGCCACCTCAAGGGCTTCGATGAGGAAGTACGCGTGTACGACGTCGGAATACGGAGACTGACGTCAGATTTCGCTCCTGCGCCGGAGATCAGTGCGAAAAGCTAGACTTGGGACGCGGCTGGACCGAATGGCAACTCGTCACGTCGAGACCGGACCATCGAGATCGTGCAATTGGACAGCAGCTACGGGTCATTCCTTCCGGTTTGAAAACGGGAAGGTTGCGCCCAATGTCGGCTGTTGAGGTCAGCTTCGCCACCGCCTGAAAGCAGACATCGCCGGCGACTACGTTGGAGGTCGCGGTTGCGCCAAAAGCGGCCGTTCAGCCGACAGATGTGAAATAGCGGGAGTCGGACCCTGAGCGCACATCGCCGAAGGCCTGTCCCGAACGCCGATAATTGTGCCGCCCCAACGCCGAGTATTCGGCGGCGGTGGCGGCGCGCGTCCTGTCATCTATCAAGGACGAGCGCCTGGCCGCCGAAAAGGCCTATGGCCATGGCGGCGTGACCAGCATTTCCGGAGACAAGGACGCGCTTCTTGACGATCTTGAACTGGCGCTGTTCGCCGGCAAGATATCAGCCTACGCGCAAGGCTTCGCGGTGATGAGCGGCGCGTCGAAGGAGTTCAACTGGAACCTGCCGATGCCGACCATCGCCAAGATCTGGCGGGCCGGCTGCATCATCCGCTCGCAATTGCTGGACACGATGGCGGAAGCCCTCGACAAGGGTGGCGCAACCACCAATCTCCTGATGGCGCCGGCCTTCATCGCGATGATGCAGGAGGCGCATCCATCGCTGCGGCGCATCGTGGCAAGGGCGTCGGAAGCCGGCTCGCCGGTGCCGGCGCTGTCGTCGGCGCTTGCCTATTTCGACAGCTACCGCCAGGGCCGCGGCACCTCGAACCTGATCCAGGCGCAACGCGATTTCTTCGGCGCGCACGGCTTCGAGCGCATCGACGGGCCGGGCGCGTTCCATGGCCCTTGGGGCAGCGGAGCGGCAGGTTAGCGCCGCATTATTGGTCGGGTTAAGCTCCGATATTTCCAGTCCTCAAAGCGGTCATTTCCCCCGAAGTCCAGGATGCTCCGGCGGCCCACTACCCAAGATTGCGCTTAATCTCAGGCGACCTCGTGCAGTGTGGAGTGATCAACCCGCATTATGACCCTGCTGCTCGCCGGGAAGAATGAATTCCATCATCGGCGATATCGACTCTGCCGGTTTGGAGTATGGTTCGATAATTGGGATTGCGCCGCGGCCGCTAGCTACTGGTCATCGGTCCGAACCCGAGATCGATACCTTGGCTATGAAGGCAAGGACCGTCGTGTTGAATTCATCCGGACGCTGTAGCGGCGCAAAGTGACTAACGCCGGGCAAAATGATTGATGCGGCCCCCGGAATAGTGTCGGCCAGGTAGTTGGCATGCTCTCGCTTGATGAATTCGTCATGCTCGCCGAGTGCGACGATGACAGGCACCTCGATGGCGCCAAGGTCCTCTTTGGTATAGTTCGGCTGGGTTCGCATCATCAGCCCCACCGCGCTGACGAACTGGTCGAAGGCGGCTGGCGTGGCGGAGAGCATGGCGTAGTCTTTCCTGTGGCGACTGAAGCAGCGATCGAGAAGCGGACTCGGTTCGATCTGCTTTGTGCCACCAGGATCCATGTTGCAGGCGAAAAAGAAGACGCCTGCCACGCGTGCTGGTGCCTTGGAGGCAACTACCAGAGCGACGCAAGCGCCGTCACTCCAGCCGACGAAGGCAGCCTTGTCGAGGGAAAGGTGGTCCATCACAGCCACGACGTCAGAAGCCATGAGTTCATAGGAATATGGCCTGTCATCGCGGGTGCTGCGGCCGTGCCCGCGACTGTCGATCGTCACGACGCGGTGGCCCGCCGCTACCAAGGCCGGCACCTGATATCCCCAATTGCCGCTGTGGCCGAGTCCGCCGTGCAACAGGATGACGGGAGGACCGCTGCCAAATGATGCTACCAGATCAGGGCTCCGTCATGCTCCACGCGATCCTCGCGATCGGGGGCGGGGAGAAGGGCGGCTCCATGCTCGGCAAACCGGGTAAGGTCGTCGTCATATAAATTCATATCGGGTTCCGTGTTTCGAGAGCTACGCGCGCTCTACTGTTGACACATACCAACCGTAAGGTATGAATATTCGCATGTCTAGGCCAACCAAACATGCTCCCGAGCGCGGTGATGCCCGAACCCGGCTCCTGGAAGCTGCAAGGGACACTATCCGCGCCAAAGGCTTCGCCTCGGCCAGCATTGATGATCTTTGCAGGGCGGCTGAGGTAACCAAGGGGGCATTCTTCCACAACTTCGGTAGCAAGGAAGCCCTGGGAGTTGCAGCTGCGGAATTTTGGGCCAGGACCACCTCGGGCTTTTTCGCCGCGGCTCCCTATCATCACCCTCGCGATGCGTTGGAGCGGGTGCTTGCCTATGTCGCTTTTCGCAAAGCGATCATCACGGAGGATCTGGCGGAGTCCAGCTGTCTGGTCGGAACGATGGCTCAAGAGGCCTACATGACCTTCCCCAGCATCCGCGATGCGTGCGGAGCCAGCATGTTCGATCATGCGTCGACGCTAGAGGCCGACATTGAACTGGCCCGCCGTGAGCGCGGTGTTACGGATGATTGGACTGCCGAAAGTCTAGCTCGATACACGCAGACTGTTATCCAAGGAGGATTCGTCCTTGCGAAAGCAGGGAATGACGCGGAGCTGGCGCGCGAAAGTCTTGATCATTTGGAGCGGTATATTCGGCTTCTGTTTCGCGTTGCCGACGACGAGACGTGAGCGAGATCGATCAGAACGCAATCGAGCGCATGTTCTGCCCAAACGCCGTCAGTCTGAGAGTCCGAATTCCAAGGCCGAACCGACCTTTGTTGATCGAACGGCAAACATGATCGCTAAGCAACAACCAGCCGCATCTATGTCGGGGAGTGCGCGTCTGCTTGCCTGTCGCCGGACGTAGCTCTGTCCCCGAAGATTCTTCTTCCCGTTTCGGCGATCAATCCCGGCGCGAATCGTAAGGCTTGGCGGCCCGTTGAGCGACGCGCTCGCGGTACCTCGCCTCGGTTCCACTTTGGTTTTCCGGCTTGGCAAGCGTTTCGACAGGCTTCCCGAGGACGACCAGCAGCGTGTCCCATTCTTCCTGGCCGAGCGTCTTGTAGCGGTACTCCAGACCCGGCGACGCCAGGAGCTGCTCGATCTCAGGCCGCGCGAAAGAGGCCGCAGGGCCAATGCGGCGAAAGCCGCTTCGCACGGCATCGGTAGCCGCGGTCAGGTCGCTGAAGCCATACTTGCCCGGATCGTAGACGGAGTACTCGCGCAGCAGCCGCAACAGGTCGGGCACGGCATCGACGCCGCGGTCGCCCTGGCGCTTGATCAGGCCGGTGGCAAAGCGGCTGACCGCCGGATCGGCGAGAATTGCGCGCTCTTCCGGCAGAGGATCGGCGTATGCACCTACAGGGAGACCGGCCAGGGCATTGACCCAGTGGCGCGCCTCCTTCTTGTCGGTGGCCGCTAGGTAGCGGCGGGCGGCGAGCCGCCGCAGATCGGCGGAGTCGCCATCGACCTGTTTGATGATCGCCCACAGTCCGTCTGAGGATCGCACCCGCGGGTCCTCCAAGATGCGAACCAGCAGACGCCGGTCGCTCTCGCCGAGCGGCTGGTCGTTCGCGCGGAACGAGTCCATCCACTGATTGGCGAGCGCGAACGCGGGATCGCTCACCGGCTTGCGCGGATCGTCTAGCGCTCTGGCAAGTCCCTCGCGCGTTTTCGTTTTCGCCGCTTCCATATCCACGCCGCGCGAAACGCTGGTGTGGTCGAGTAGCAGCCGGTTGACCGGAACCTCGGCGTACATCCTTCCGTCACCGAGCCGCCGACGCGCCCAGCCAAACCGGAAGTTCTCGATCCCGCCCGAAATCCCGATCAGCAACGGTGCCGCCGGGGCAAAGATCGACACGATCGACTGCCGCAGCAGCACCTGTTCACCGGCGCCGGTGATGGTGAGCGCCTTGCGGTGGGGAGCGGAGGGTTCGAGCGACCAATCCACCCGTCCCGATCCGGGCTTGGCATCGGGCACGGCAGGGCCATCCTCGATCGCGATGGTGAAGTCGGTTTCGGGGGCGTCGTCGCTTTGCAGCAGCGCCTTGCCCTCTGACATCATCAGGTTCCATTCGGCTTCCAGCGCGCGCTGATGGGAGAGCGGATCGGAGGCATCGTAGCGCCGCTCTTCCAGTAGGCCATGCCCGATGACGGTGCTTCGTTTGCCGGGCGTCGAGTCCGGCACGATGCGATAGGTATTGGAATGACCGCGAGGGGTCTGGACGCGGACCGAAGTGACGCCCGGGGTCTTGAGCAAGGCCGCGCACAATGCATCGCAACGGCCCTCGAAGGGGCGGGCGAGGAGAATGTCGCCCTTGAGCGCAATCGGTGCGCTCGCCTGAATGTCCGGCTCCTCCAGGCTGGCCAGCATGCCCCTCGCCCAGGTGAGGCCTGGCTGGGGGATGGTCCAAAACAGTGCCAGCGTCGCGGCGCCCGACATGACGTTCAGAGGAACGCCTGAAAGGAAACTTCCGAGCAGCGAGCGGAACAGCGCGAAGGCGACGCCATACATGAAGGCCGTTGGCATCGACGCGAGGATGAGCCCCGGAATAATCAGGAAACTGCCGATGATGACCAGCCATGGCATTGTCAGCGCCACGAACGCGCCGACGCCAGTGATGATCAAGTAAGTCTTCAACCACATGCGCGGAACCTTATCGCGCAGGATTCAAAAAATGATAAAGCTACTGTTCTCGGGTCGGTGCCGTCTTTCGGCATCCGCCCTCGTTGACGAATCTCGTTACGCTCAACGCGAGCGCGACGATCGACCCATAACCTCTACCTCAGCGCGCGCGCTCCTCCCGCGCAGCGGGTCGTTCATCGGCCCCAAAGGTTGCCAGTCAGCAGCGCGCATTTTGCGGCCAAGCGGAATCACAGTGGCGCCGCAGAAATGCGGGTATGACAAATTGATGGAGCGGGAGTTCAATTTGAACATATCCCGCTCTAGTCGGAGCCGCGATAGGCCAGAACCCCGGTCGGCTTGCTCGGGCTCTGCAGGGAGCCAGGTGCTGCGCCGCCGATCCAGCCCAGCACGGAGCGGGCGAGCTCGGCGTCGGCGAGCCGGAAGTTCTCGTTGACGACCAGCAATTCCCTGCGGAACAGATGCAGCAAGTCGAACGACTGCTTGGACACCACGTCGACATCCCGGCCGAGCTTGAGGCCGGCGTCCTCGATGCCGGCGACAATGGCCAGTGTCGCGGCAGCGGCACCTGCTGACGAAACCGTCCGGCCTGACGTCGCGGCGCATCAGCTGCGCGTCGAAGGAGTTCAGCTGGAACCTGCCGATGCCGACCATCGCCAAGATCTGGCGGGCCGGCTGCATCCTATTTAGCCGTCGCGCCAGGATGTGACACCTCGGCTTTGCAACGAACTGAGATGCGGTGACTGCCCGAGATTCAGCTTTGCAGCCATGTTGACCAGTTCGGGAAGGGAACCGGCCTTCATCTTTCGCATAACCTGGCCGCGATGGGCTTTTACTGTGATCTCGCTGATGCCGAGCTCGAAGCCAACCTGCTTGTTCAACAGTCCCGTCACGACCAGCGCCATCACCTCCGCTTCGCGGTGACTGAGTGATGAATAGCGCTCACGGAGCACTTGCTTGTCCAACTCGTTCGCACGTGCAGCCCGGCTACGTTCAAGCGCGTGCTCGACGGCCGTCAAGAGTACGTCGTCCCCAAACGGCTTGGTCAGGAATTCTACGGCTCCAGCCTTCATCGCTTTGACTGTCATCGGCACGTCGCCGTAGCCAGTGACGAAGATAATCGGCATGTCGGTTCGCTCGACGGAGACAAGTTGTTGCAAGTCGAGCCCGCTGAGATCGGGAAGGTTGACGTCAAGAATCAGACAATTCGGAACCAGGGCTCGGGGCCGAGACAGAAATTCCTGCGCCGACGAGCAGGGCTCCGGATGGAAGCCCGCTGAACGGATCAGCAATTCCAGCGATTCACGCACAGAAATGTCGTCGTCAACGACGAATACGACAGGCGTTTCGTGTGACATCATGCCGGCCTTGCCCTTGCTCGGTGCAGTTGCCAAATCCGTGTGTGCGGGAAGTATCCCTTGCGGATCGGCATAGCAAGTCGCGTTCAATCATCAGCGAAGGCCAGGTTGAGCGCTTTCTGCAGGGCTGTGTCGCTAAACGGCTTGAATAGGCATTCTACCGCACCCTTTTTTAGAAGGTCCGGCCGCGCGGTCTCATAACTCTGCGCCGTAATGTAGATGATGGGGATAGGCTGGCCCCGGCGCGCCAACTCTAGTTCGAGTTCAGGCCCCGTCATGCCGGGCATGCTGATGTCAAGCACCAGGCACTCGGTCTCGTTGATGATGCCTGACCCCAGAAACTCCTCCGCCGAAGAGAACGCTTCGGCGCGGAAGCCGAACTCGCTCAACAGGTCGGGCAGAGACTCGCGCACGGACTCATCGTCATCGACGATCGACACGAGTGGGCGGCGAACGTTCATGAAAAACCTCGTTGTATTGAGGCGCTGCCGCTGGTCGGTGCCGATATGGCGCCAGGCGGATGGGCAGGTGGTGACTCTGCGCGGAGATATTCGTGGATTGAAAACGAGAAGGTCGATCCAGGACCGACATTCGCCTCCGCCCAAAGCCGCCCGCCATGGCTTTCGACGATGGAACGACTGACGGACAGGCCCATTCCCATGCCCTCGGCTTTCGTCGTGTAGAAAGCATCGAAGAGCCGCTCCGCACCCTGAGCATCGAACCCGATTCCGGTATCCCGCACAAAAAGGTGCACCTTTCCGTCCTCCCCAAGCCGAGTGCCAAGCACGACAAGTCTTGGTCGATCGTCGACGGCGACCATCGCGTCGGATGCGTTGCGCAACAGGTTCATGATGACCTGTTGCAGTTGGACCCGATCGCCGCCGACGAGCGGGAGTCCGTCTGCAAGCTGGGTCTGAAGGAGCACCTTGTTTCGCTGAAGGTCTCCCGAAAGCAATGCGACCACCTCTGCCGCCGCGTTGTTGAGATCGACCGGTTCAACAATCGTGGCCTTTTTGGCGAACAGAGCGCGAAGCCGGGCGATCACATCAGCCGCGCGGTTGCCATCCCTGATTGTGCGCCGCGCAGTTTCCCGCGCGCCGTCAACATTAGGCGGGTCGGCCGCCAGCATGCGAAGGCAGGTGCCGGCGTTGGTGACAATGCCCGAGAGCGGTTGGTTCACTTCGTGTGCAATCGACGCGGTCAACACGCCCAAGCTCATAGCCCGCGTAGCTTGTGCAAGTTCGGATCGGACTTTCTCCAGCGCCTCTTCGGAGCTCCGCCGTTGCGTGATGTCAAGAACCGCGCCAACATACTCGATGTGGCCGGAATCGTTGCGTGCGCGGTGGGCGATCAGGTGCAGGTGCTTGACCGACAGGTCGGGCAAGACAATCCGGTGCTGGTATTCAAAGTCGCCATCACCGCGCTGCGCCCGTTCAACCATGTCCCCCATCAGAGGCAGGTCTTCGGGATGAACTCGGCTGGCTATTCGTTCGAGCGTTACGAGCGTACCCGGCTCGAATTCGAAGATGCGGTAAAGAGGCTCGGACCAGGTGATCTTGCCCGTTGCGACTTGCCAGGACAAATTCCCCATGCGGGCCAGGTACTGACCCTCCGACAGGAATGCTTCGCTGCGCTTGAGCGCGTCTTCGGCACGCTTTCGCCCGTGGATGTCGGTATGCGTGCCGTACCATTTGACGATGTTTCCGGCTTCGTCGCGCAGGGGATTGGCCCGAAACAGGAACCACCGATACTTGCCGTCGAAGCGGCGGAGGCGTGCTTCCGTTTCGCCCGACTTGCCTGACGCCAATATAGCCTCCCATGTGGCGGCAAGTCGGTCTACGTCGTCGGGATGGACAGCCGCAGTCAAGTCCCAATACTCGGACAACGGACCAGCCGGCTCCCAGTCCTTTGACTGGCCAATGGAGAGGCCCACGTAGTGGAGATAATGCTGGTTGAAGAAATCAGGTGACCCGTCAGGACGAGCCGACCATGCCATCACGGGTATGGTGTTGATGATGAGGCCAAGATCGTGCCTGCTCGCAAGCAGCGCCTCTTCGGCGCGCCTCTGGTCGTCAATGTCTATGCCGACCGAATACCAACGGATGACGCGTCCGTTTTCGTCGCGATGGGGCACACGGCGAGATGTGTGCCAGCGATATTGTCCATCGGCGCGCCTGACCCGCACGTCAATGGTAAGCGGCTCGCCGCTTTCCAGTGCAACTTTCCACGCCGCATCGTTCCGTTCTACATCATCCGGATAGAAATGCGGAAATGTCTTCCCAGATGGACCTGTCGCGTCCTCAAGTGTGAGGCCCATGTAGTCTTGCCACGTCCGGTTCACGAAAGTGCGCGTTCCGTCCGGACTGTATGTTGCAACGAATACGGGGATCGTATCGATCGTCTGCCGAATATCTCGTTCTGCGGCGGTTAGCCTCGCCTCGTCCTGCCGAAGCGTTTCTTCGGCGCGCTTCCTTTGATCGATGTCGGTGTTGATCGCATACCACTCGACGATACGACCGACATCGTCACGCATCGGACTGCAGTGGATCACGAACCATCGGTATTGCCCGTCGACGCGCCGCATGCGCGCTTCCATTTCGCCGGGTTCCCCGCAAGCCAGCATCGATCGCCAACTCTCGATCAGGTTCGGCAAGTCTTGCGGGTCGGTCGCAGCCTGCCACCCGGAGCGGCGGACCTGATCAAGATCGAGCCCCGTATATTCTGACCAGCGTCGATTGACGAAGTCGACGTGCCCGTCCGGTTTCGCGGTCCATACCATCGCCGGAAGTGCATCCAAAACGCGGGTCTGTTCGATCTCCATTGCGGTCCTTTCGCGGATATCGCGTGCGCGTGACAATGCGCCGGCGTGATCGCGGCGTCCATTGTGCCTTGGTGTCGGTTCGATGATGAGGCATCGCCGGGCCAATACAAAGGTATCGCCGATACCATCGTGCAATAGCTTTGCCTCGCCTGACAGTCGATCTGTGTGCCGTCCAAAGCATCAGCAAACAGGGAGAATGTCATGTCGGCACGATCACTTACTCGACGGCATCTACTTGCAGCGACAGCGGCAGCCGGGGCCATCGCGCTTCTTCCGGGAGCAGCGTTGGCAACGGGCGGCGGCAACTCGATCCGCCCGTTCACCGTCAACATCCCGCAGGAAGAGATTGACGAGCTTCGCCGGCGCATAATGGCGACACGCTGGCCGGACCAGGAGACCGTCGCCGATCGGTCGCAGGGCATTCAGCTCGCAAGATTGCAGGAGATCGTCCGTTACTGGGGAACCGAGCACGACTGGCGCAAGGCTGAGGCAAAGCTGAATGCCCTGCCGCAGTTCATGACCGAGATCGACGGGCTCGACATCCACTTCCTTCACGTTCGATCGAAGCAACCCAACGCCCTGCCGCTAATCATGACGCATGGTTGGCCCGGCTCCGTCTTCGAACTGATCCAGACGGTCGGCCCGCTCACGGACCCCACGCAGCATGGCGGCAGGCCTGAGGATGCCTTCGACCTGGTGCTGCCCTCGATGCCCGGCTACGGGTTCTCCGGCAAGCCGCGCGGCGTGGGCTGGAATCCAGACCGCATCGCAAGTGCCTGGGCCGAACTGATGCAGCGCCTGGGCTACGACCACTACGTTGCCCAGGGCGGCGACTGGGGCGCGCCCGTTTCAAGCGCGTTGGCACGCCAGGCGCCAAAGGGATTGCTTGGCATCCACATCAACTTGCCGGCAACGATACCGGCGGACGCGGCCGCAGTGCTTGCCGCCGGCGGGCCGGCGCCAGCCAGCCTCACCGAGAAGGAAGGTGTGGCGTTCGGTTCGCTCGAAAACTTCTACAAGAAATATCGGGCCTACGCGGCAATGATGGGCACGCGGCCACAGGCAATTGGCTACGCATTGACGGATTCGCCGGCCGGGCTCGCCGGCTGGATGTACGACTACAACAACGGCGAACCCGAGCGCCTGCTCAGCAGGGACGAGATGCTGGATAACGTCACGCTGTACTGGCTGACGAACAGCGCGACTTCGGCGGCGCGGCTCTACTGGGAGACGATGGGCCAGAGCGTGCTTCTCGCAGCGGCGCAGAAAACCTCCGATATCTCGCTCCCGGTCGCCATCTCGGTATTCCCCGAAGAGGTCTATCGAGCGCCCGAGACCTGGGCCCGGCGCGCCTATCCCAACCTGATCTACTTCAACGAAGTGAACAAGGGCGGACACTTCGCCGCCTGGGAGGAGCCGGAGCTCTTCTCGGCCGAACTGCGCGCCGCCTTCAGGTCTCTGCGGCCGGCACACTAATCCTCAAACCGCGAACGCCAAAGGAAAATAGCCATGAAAACGTTTCGAATGATCGCGGCGGCGACGCTTTTTGCCGGTGCTGTTCTCACGCCGCTGCTGGCGCAAACCGAAGAGGCACAATTGCTCGGTGTAGGGCGCACCGACTTGCTGCGGGCGGACCTCGGCATCCCCGGACGTGAAGTCATTCAGGTGCTTGTCGAATTCGCCCCGGGCGTGACGGCGCCTTGGCACGCGCATCCTGGCGAAGAGATCGCCTATGTCGTCGAGGGCCAGCTGGAGTACACGCTCCAGGGTAAGCCGCCGCTGACACTCAGCGCCGGCGATACGCTCTTTATCCCACAGGGAACAAGCCACACGGCCAAGAACGTGGGCAGCGGCAAAGCGCTCGAGCTCGCTACCTACATCGTCGAAAAAGGAAAGCCGCTCGTCGCGCTGGATGAATAACGCCTGGCAAGTAACGCCCAGCGAAGCATGCGCACGTCAACACAACCAAGGGAAATAGGAGACCATCATGAACCACGCTGTTATTGCAAGAGATGTCGCGTCCTCCACGCGAGCGACAGACATGAAGCTCGAGGTCGTCGTTATCCCAATCTCGAATGTCGAGCGCTCCAAGCGCTTCTATGGCGACCTGGGCTGGCGACTCGACGCCGACTTTGCCGTCGGGGACGACTTTCACGCCGTTCAGTTCACGCCCCCGGGTTCGCCGAGCTCGATTCACTTCGGCAAGGGGATCACGTCGGCCACGCCGGGATCGGCTCGAGGACTGTATCTGGTCGTGTCGGACATCGTCGAAGCGCGCGAAGAGCTCATCGCTCACGGTGCCGAAGTGAGCGAGATTTTCCACCGCGCCGGGCCTGGAAAGCCGGCCATCACAGGTCTGGATCCGGAACGCCGCAGTTACTTCACCTACGCCACGTTCAGTGATCCGGACGGCAATGAGTGGCTGCTGCAGGAAGTCACTACCCGGTTTCCCGGCCGGATCGACACCAACACGACAAGTTACGCTTCTGAGGCCGATCTTGCCTCTGCGATGCGGCGGGCAGCTGAGGCCCATGGCGAGCACGAGAAGCGCAACGGCGGCCAACGCGATGAGAATTGGCCGGACTGGTACGCCAAGTACATGGTGGCGGAACAGGCCGGCAAGCCGCTGCCGCTCTAAGCAGCAACCCAAAATCGGGTGAGCGGGACGGGTCGCCGTCCCGCCGCCCAGCTCAACCGGCGATCCAAGCCTGGTTTGCCGCTGATGTTTTCACGCGCGCTGTTGCCGGCGCAATCGTATGGGAGAACGATCAATGACGCATTCCAAAATGGGCATCGCGATGGTGACCGGCGCCTCCGCCGGGATTGGAGCGATCTACGCCGACCGGCTCGCGCGCCGCGGCTATGACCTCATTCTCGTGGCGCGCAGCCAGGAGAGGCTGGACGAAGTGGCCAGGCGCATCGCCGGCTCAACGAATCGCAACGTCAGCGCCGTTGCGGCTGACCTCAACGACAAGGCGGATCTGGGCCGGATCGAGACCTTGCTCGGCGCCGATCCCGCCATCACGATGCTGGTCAATAACGCTGGCATCGGCGCCGTCGCGCCGCTCTTGGAATCCGACATCGACAAGATGCAAGCGATGATCGGGCTCAACATCACGGCGTTGACCCGCTTGACTTATGCAGCGGCTCCGGCCTTTGTGGCGCGAGGCGGCGGCACAATCATCAACATCTCGTCAGCGGTCGCCATCGCGCCGGAAATCCTCAACGGCGTCTATGGCGCGACGAAAGCCTTTGTGCTCGCTTTCAGCCTGTCGCTCCACAAGGAGCTTGCGGACAAGAAGCTGCGCATCCAGGCGGTTCTGCCCGGCGCCATCGCCACCAATTTCTGGGACGTATCAGGAGGTTCACTCGACGATCTGCCGAGCAAGGCGATCATGCAGTCCGATGACCTCGTCGACGCGGCCCTTGCCGGCCTCGACCAGGGCGAGTTGGTGACTATTCCCTCGCTTCCCGACGTCGCCGACTGGCACGCCTATGAGGCGGCGCGGCAGAAACTCATCCCAAATCTTTCGCTCAACACCTCGCCAGCGCGGTACGGCATCGCCGTGGCCGCGTAACCAAGCGAAAACTCAATGGGTCAGCCTGAGTAAAGCGCCAGAGGACCTCCATGACGCCGAGCGGGTCGCAAACCAAGCATTCGCACCTATCACGGTCGACGTGTCCGATGTGACAGTCGACCGAAGATAATCTTCCACCAGGCACCATGCCTTATCAACGGGTACAAACCACTATGACCGAACAGATCGACCTCCATCGGCGGCACCTTTTGGGCGTGGCCGTCACCACCGTCGCGGCCGCTCAGTTTGCCATGACGGGCTCGGCATATGCGCAGTCCAGCATTACAAAACCGGACGCCAACACAATCGAACCAGAAGCGAACACGTCGTTCGGTCCGTTGAAGCAGGTTAAAGCTGGCGTACTCGACATTGGATATGCCGAAGTCGGTCCTAGCAAAGGGTCGGTCGTCATCCTCCTGCATGGATGGCCGTACGATATCCACACCTATGTCGACGTTGCGGCTATCTTGGCGTCGAGGGGCTTTCGCGTCATCGTCCCCTATCTGCGCGGCTACGGCTCGACGCAGTTTCTCTCCAGCGAAACACCGCGAAATGGCCAGCAGGCGGTGGTCGCCGTCGATGTCATCGCGCTGATGGATGCACTGCAGATCGATAAGGCGATTGTCGGCGGTTGCGACTGGGGCGCACGCACGGCCAACATCATTGCGGCACTGTGGCCGGAACGCTGCAAGGCCTTGGTTTCGGTCAGCGGCTACCTGATCGGCAGCCAGGAGGCCAACAAGATGCCTCTGCCGCCAAAGGCCGAGCTGCAGTGGTGGTACCAGTACTACTTCGCCACCGAACGCGGCCAGGCCGGCTACGAAAAGTACCGGTGGGATTTTGCCAAGCTGATCTGGCAGATTGCCTCGCCGCAGTGGAATTTCGACGATGCCACGTTCGAGCGCAGCGCCAGGGCCTTCGACAATCCGGATCATGTGGCGGTCGTCATCCACAATTACCGCTGGCGGCTCGGCCTCGCAGAAGGCGAACCCCAATATGACGTTCTGGAGCAGCGGCTTGCAAAGGCGCCGGTGATCGGCGTGCCGACGATCACCCTTGAGGGGGACGCCAACGGCGCGCCGCATCCCGACCCCAGCGCCTACGCGAAGATGTTCTCCGGCAAATACGAGCACCGGCTCATATCCGGCGGCATAGGGCATAATCTTCCGCAAGAAGCCCCGCGGGCATTTGCAGACGCCATACTGGAGGTGGCGAGCCTGGCCTGAGCAAATCGCCATACCGCGATACATGATCGAGGGTGCCAGGGCGAAACTGATGAAATCACAACCGCACCGAGCAACAGGCCGAGACCCGATCTCATCGAGCAGGATACGAAATGAACACTGGCCGGGACCGCTTTCGTCGCCCTTTGCAGTGGCTCCTCGCACCCATTGTGGGGGCAGTAGCGGGCTTGGCCTACGCGCTGATGTTCGACGTCGAGGCCCTGCACTCCGCAGTCAGGGGCGTGTTCATCGGAACTCCTATTCTGTTGTATGAGCGCGGCGTTATCTTGCGCCGATGGCGCGATATCATCCGGCAAGCGGCAACGCCGGTCTTCGTCGTGGCTACGATCGCAACCTACGGTTTGATGATCTTGATCGGCAACGCCGCCGCCGGCACAGCGCTTCACCATCTCATCGGCTATATGAGCACCGCGCGGGAAGCCATGGTGATGTCGGAGTCCGGTCTTCTGTATTCACTCGGTGTCTCCACGCTCGTCGCATTCGTGTTCCGACTGCGTGACCTTATCGGGCCGAGCCTGTTCACCAGCCTGCTTCTTGGGCGCTATCATCGGCCCATCGAGGAGAAGCGCATCTTTCTGTTTCTCGATGTCAGCGGATCCACGCACTTCGCGGAGCGATACGGCGATCTGGAGACCCAGGCCTATCTCGGACAGATATTCAACGCACTTGCGTCTCCCGTTCGTCGCTCCCAGGGCTCTATTGACGACTATATCGGCGATATGGCGCTGGTCACCTGGCCCATGGATCGCGGCATGCGGGACGCCGCGTGTCTTCGTTGCGTCTTCGACTTCGCGGCGGCCATAAGGGATCAGGCGGCGGCGTGGCAAGCGCGTTTCGGGCAAGTGCCGGAGTTTCGCGCCGTCCTGCATTGCGGGTCGGTGGTAACGGCTGAGATTGGCCTTGAGCGACACAAGATCGCGTATTTCGGCGATGTCGTGAACACCACTGGACGTCTGGAGTCGCTATCCAAGGCTCTCGGTCAACCTATTCTGGTCTCCGCAGATCTTCTCGCCGGTATCCGTGTTCTACCTCCACATGTCGTCACGGAGAACCTCGGATTTCATGTGATTAGAGGCCGAGATGAACCGCTTCAGATCTCAGCCGTAAGGCTAGCATCGGGAAGCTGATTGGAGTGGCGCCATCATCTCCGTGCATCCACCTATCTTCGATGCCCATTTTACGGCAGTCGCCGTCACTCCTGTTCGCTTTTGAAGGTCCAGGTTTCGCAGCTGCCGGTTCGTTTTCGGCCCCAAGGCTGCCAGTCAGCAGCGCGCATTTTGCAGCCAAGTGGAATCACTTGGCGCCGCAGAAATGCGGCTAAGACAAATAGATGGAGCGGGAGTTCGATTTGAACATATCCCGCTCTAGTCGGAGCCGCGATAGGCCAGAACCCCGGTCGGCTTGTTCAGGCTCTGCAGGGAGCCAGGTGCTGCGCCGCCGATCCAGCCCAGCACCGAGCGGGCGAGCTCGGCGCCGGCCAGCCGGAAGTTCTCGTTGACGACCAGCAATTCCCTGCGGAACAGGTGCAGCAGGTCGGACGACTGCTTGGACACCACGTCGACGTCCCGGCCGAGCTTGAGGCCGGCGTCCTCGATGCCGGCGACGATGGCCAGTGTCGCGGCAGCGGCACTGCTGACGAAACCGTCCGGCCTGACGTCGCGGCGCATCAGCTGCGCGGTCCTCATCCTGATCTGCTCGATCGAATGATCGACCGAAACGGTGTTGAACGGGATCTCGCTGGCGCCGACCTCGCTGAGCGCATCGGTGAAGCCGTCCAGCGTATGACCGTGGTAGGTCAGCTCGACTGGAGGCGCCAGCAGAGCCAGCCGGCGGCGGCCGATGCCGGCCAGGTGGCGCACAGAATCGGCCGCGAAAGCATAGTTGTCGAAATCATGATAGGGGTGGATCAGCCCCGTGCGGCCATGCGTGGCAAAGGGAATGCCTCGCTCCAGCATGTAACGGGCCCTGGGGTCATTCGGCTGGGTGCGCGAAATGATGACGCCGTCGGCGGAGCCGGTTTCCATGAGATAACGTATCGGGTCCAGGGGGTCCTGGGTGCGTGAATAGGGCGTGACGATCAGGTGGTAGGGCGTGTCGGCGATGACTTCCGAAACGCCGTAGATGATGTCAGAGACAAAGCTCATGATCTCGCGCTCGGTGTTGAGCACCAGGCTGATGACATTGGTCTTGCCGGTCCGCAGGCGCACACCGGCACGGTTGGGGCGATAACCGATCTGCCTGGCGACGAGCTGGACGCGCCGCCTTGTTTCGGCGCCGATCTCGGGCGCGTCCTTCAGCGCCCGCGACACGGTGGTGACGCCCAGCCCGGTCATGAAGGCAAGCGTCTTCAATGTCGGCCGGCCCGACGCCTCGTCGTCTTTTTCCGTCTGATCTCTGTCCATTCATCCCGCCCGTCAGGCGCATAGCAGTTGCCGTGCAGGTCGGCAATCGGCGGGTCGCGGCTCGGCCCGCCGAATGAACACCCTATATACTGAAACGTTACAGATTGTCACTTGCCATCGCGCAGCGGCCGGTAAAAGCTAACTTGGATGAGCGGCGCTCCGTTCGACGCATAGTCGGTGTGCGTCGGCAAGGACCTGCCCGCTGAGCAATGTCTTGCCGTATTTCACGCATTGCAGTGCAGCCTGCCTGCTGCGGTACATTGGGCGGACATTGCGCGGCGAGTTTGTTCGCGCCTCGAAAAAATGCGGAACTGCTCCTGTTGGGGGTTGCGCGCCTCCGACAATTGCCGTATCGAAAATCTGTAACGTTTCAGATTCTGGGAGGAGCCGAAATGCGATACCAATTGATGACCGCTGCGTTGGCGGTGACCGCGCTGCCATTCGCCGGCCCGGCGGCAGCGACAGATCTGGAAGTGACCCATTGGTGGACTTCGGGTGGCGAGGCGGCGGCGGTCGCCGAATTCGCCAAGGCGTTCGACGCGACCGGCAATCATTGGGTCGACGGCGCCATTGCCGGCTCCGGCGGCACGGCGCGGCCGATCATGATCAGCCGCATCACTGGCGGCGACCCTATGGGCGCCACCCAGTTCAACCACGGAAGGCAAGCGGAAGAACTGGTGCAGGCCGGTCTGATGCGCGATTTGACCGAGCTGGCGACCAGGGACAAGTGGGCGGAAATCGTACAGCCGAAGAGCCTGCTCGACGGCTGTACCCTCGACGGCAAGATCTATTGCGTGCCGGTCAACATCCACTCCTGGCAGTGGCTGTGGCTGTCGAACGCGGCCTTCGAAAAGGCCGGTGTGCCGGTGCCGAAGAATTGGAATGAATATGTCGCGGCCGCTCCGGCGCTGGAGAAGGCAGGCATCATACCGCTGGCGGTCGGCGGGCAGCCCTGGCAATCCTCGGGCGCCTTCGACGTGCTGCTTACGGCGGTCGGCGGCACGGACGCCTTCTTGAAGGTCTATCGCGATAAGGATGCCGAATTCGCCGCCGGGCCCGAGGTCGCCAAGGTATTCAAGGCCGCGGACGATGCCCGCAAGATGGCGAAGAACACCAATGTGCAGGACTGGAACCAGGCCACCAATCTGGTCATCTCCGGCAAGGCTGGCGGCCAGATCATGGGCGACTGGGCGCAGGGCGAGTTCCAGGTTGCCGGGCAGACCGCCGGCAAGGACTATACCTGCCTTCCCGGCCTTGGCCTGAACGAGGTCATCGCCACCGGCGGCGACGCCTTCTACTTCCCGCTGCTGCAGGACGCTGAAAAGTCCAAGGCGCAGGAGGCGCTGGCCGAAACGCTGCTCGATCCCAAGACGCAGGTCGCCTTCAACCTCAAGAAGGGCTCGCTGCCGGTGCGCGGCGATATCGACCTCAAGGCGGCGAACGATTGCATGAAGAAAGGGCTCGACATCCTGGCCAAGGGCAGTGTCATGCCCTGGACGGACCAACTGCTGTCGCAGGACACCCAAAAGCAGAAGGAGGACCTTTTCTCCGAGTTCTTCGCCAAGCCGGACATGACCGTGGAAGATGCGCAAAAGCGCTTCGCCGACATCGTCGCCTCAGCGGACTGACGATCGACGAACCGCGCGCTCCCGGCCCGCCGCGGGGCCGGGAGCTCCGGGTCAAGGCCCTGACCCATCGGCCTTGACCCTTGGCCCTGACCCTTTGGCCTTACCCGATCCAGCCCGGCTGTGCAGATGAGCAAGTGCGAACGCCCCAACCAACTCTTCCGCAACCTTAACGCCAAGGTCGCCTCTATTCCGATGGTCCTCACCGCACTGGTGATCTTCGTCGGCGGCAGCGCGTGGACGGTGCTCTATTCCTTCACCAATTCAAAACTGCTGCCGCGGCTGAATTTCGTCGGGCTCGACCAGTATTATCGACTGTGGTCGACGCCGCGTTGGCTGGTCTCGATCGAGAACCTGCTGGTCTACGGTGTGCTGTCGCTGGTGTTCTCTCTGGTCATCGGCTTCCTGCTGGCGGCGCTGCTCGACCAGAAGATCCGCTTCGAGGATACGTTCCGCACCATCTTCCTCTACCCCTTCGCGCTGTCCTTCATCGTCACCGGTCTTGTCTGGCAGTGGCTGCTCAACCCGGAGTTCGGAATCCAGGGGGTAGTGCGCGACCTCGGCTGGGAAAGCTTCAGCTTCGATCCGCTCTACAATTCCGACATCGTCATCTACGGCATCCTGATCGCTGCGCTGTGGCAAGGCACCGGGCTGATCATGTGCCTGATGCTGGCGGGCCTGCGCGGCATCGACGAGGATATCTGGAAGGCCGCTCGGGTGGATGGGATACCCACCCTGAAAACCTATCTGTTCATCATCATCCCGATGATGCGACCGGTCTTCATCACCTCGCTGGTCATCATCGCCGCCGGCATCGTCAAGGTTTATGACCTGGTCGTCGCCCAGACCAGCGGCGGTCCCGGCATCGCCTCCGAAGTGCCGGCCAAATATGTCTATGACTACATGTTCTTCGCCCAGAACCTCGGCCAGGGTTTTGCTGCCTCGACCATGATGCTGCTGTCGGTGGTGGTCGTCATCGTTCCCTGGGCCTATCTCGAATTCGGAGGCAAGAAGCGTGGCTGACCTTGCCGTTCCCCTGCCTGCCGCTACGGGCTCTATCGGGCTTGAGGCATCCGGGCCGCGAGGGCCGAAGCCGCGGCATGTGTTCTCGCGCCGCAACATCTTCCTCTATGGCACGCTCATCGTGGTGGCGCTGTATTATCTGCTGCCGCTCTATGTGATGGTGGTGACATCGCTGAAGGGCATGCCGGAGATACGCCTCGGCAACATCTTCTCGCCGCCGCTCGAGATCACCTTCGAGCCTTGGGTAAAGGCCTGGTCCAGCGCCTGCACCGGCCTCAACTGCGACGGGCTCTCGCGCGGCTTCTGGAACTCGGTGCGCATCACCGTCCCGTCGGTCGTCCTGTCGATCGCCATTGCATCGGTGAACGGCTACGCGCTAGCCAACTGGCGCTTCAAGGGCGCCGATACGTTCTTCGTCATCCTGATCGTCGGCGCCTTCATCCCCTATCAGGTGATGATCTATCCGATCGTCATCATCCTGCGCGAGATCGGCCTCTACGGCAGCCTGAGCGGCCTGGTGATCGTCCATTCCATTTTCGGCATGCCGATCCTGACATTGTTGTTCCGCAACTATTTCTCTTCCATGCCGGAGGAACTGTTCCGGGCGGCTCGCGTCGACGGCGCCGGCTTCTGGGGCATCTATTTCCGCATCATGCTGCCGATGTCGCTGCCGATCTTCGTCGTCGCCATCATCCTGCAGGTGACCGGCATCTGGAACGACTTCCTGTTCGGCGTCGTCTACACCCGCCCCGACACCTATCCGATGACGGTGCAGCTCAACAATATCGTCAATTCGGTGCAAGGCGTGAAGGAATACAACGTCAACATGGCCGCCACCATCCTGACCGGCCTGGTACCGCTCGTCGTCTACTTCGTTTCCGGCAAGCTTTTCGTGCGTGGCATCGCCGCCGGCGCGGTGAAAGGATGATGATGACAAGACTCGAAAATCCCAGCGTTTCGATCCAGGATCTGTCGCTGAATTTCGGCGCGATTTCGGTGCTGGAAACGCTTAACATCGATGTCGCCGAGGGCGAGTTCATCGTGCTGCTGGGGCCGTCCGGTTGCGGCAAGTCGACCTTGCTCAACTGCATCGCCGGCCTGCTCGACGTTTCGGACGGCCGCATCTTCATCAAGGGCAAGAACGTCACCTGGGAGGAGCCCAAGGACCGTGGCATCGGCATGGTGTTCCAGTCCTATGCGCTCTACCCGCAGATGACGGTGGAGAAGAACCTGTCCTTCGGGCTGCGCGTCGCCGGCATCCCCAGGGACGAGATCGCCAGGCGCATCGCGCGGGCCGCCGAGATCCTGCAGATCGAGCCATTGCTGCAACGCAAGCCGTCGGCGCTTTCGGGCGGCCAGCGCCAGCGTGTGGCGATCGGGCGGGCGCTGGTGCGCGACGTCGACGTCTTCCTGTTCGACGAGCCGCTTTCCAATCTCGACGCCAAGCTGCGCGCCGAATTGCGCGTCGAGATAAAACTGCTGCACAGCAAGCTGCAGAACACCATGATCTATGTCACCCACGACCAGATCGAGGCGATGACGCTGGCCGACCGCATCGCGGTGATGAAGGGCGGCGTCATCCAGCAGCTCGACGCACCGCAGACCATCTACAATCGCCCGGTCAACCGTTTCGTCGCCGGCTTCCTCGGCTCGCCGGCGATGAATTTCCTCGACGGCCGGCTGGAGAAAAACGATGGCAACTGGCACTTCGTCGCCGAGGAAGTCCGGATCCCGCTTGCCACCTACGCTTTCGAAAGGGAGCCGGTGCCGGGAGCGGCGGTGTTCGGTATCCGGCCCGAGCATGTCGCCTTCAACAGCGGCTCCGGATGGCCGTTCACAGCCACGGCAAATGTCGTGGTCGTCGAACCCATGGGTTCCGACACGCTGGTCTGGCTGAAGCTCGCAAATCAGAATTTCACCGTGCGGGTGACATCCGAGCGCACGCCAAACACCGCCGACACGGTGAGCATTGGTTTTGACCCGATGCGCGCTTCGCTGTTCGACGCTGCAACCGGCAACCGCCTGTAACACCCCCCGAAATTTTCACCCTCCAAACACATCCATCCCCAGGGAACGGACAGAGACGATGAATTGGTCATTCCAACTTTACAGCGCGCGCAACTTCCAGCCTTGGGCAGGGGTGCTCAAGATGCTGGGCGAACTCGGCTACACGCAAGTCGAAGGGTTCGGCGGCGTCTATGACGACCCCAAGGCGTTTCGTGCCGAACTCGACAAGAACGGGCTGGCCATGCCGACCGGCCATTTCTCGATCGATGCGCTCGAGAATGATTTCGACGGCGTGCGCAAAATCGCCGACGCGCTCGGCATCACGCTGCTCATCTGCCCCTATCTGGTCGCCGAGAGCAGGCCGACCGACACGGCCGGCTGGCGCGGCTTCGGCGAACGCCTGGCCAAGGTCGGCGAGACGGCTGAAAAGGCCGGCTACGGCTTTGCCTGGCACAACCATGATTTCGAGTTCAAGAAGCTTGCCGACGGCTCGGTGCCGCAGGACCATATCCTGGCGGCAGCGCCCGACATCGGCTGGGAGATGGACGTCGCCTGGGTGGTGCGCGGCGGCGACGATCCGCTGTCCTGGATCGAGAAGCATGGCAAACGCATCGCCGCCGTCCATGTCAAGGACATCGCCAAGCCCGGCGAGGGCGTCGATGAGGACGGCTGGTCGGATGTCGGCCACGGCACGATCGACTGGGCCGGTCTGATCCAGGCGCTGCGCGCCGAGAGCGCCGGCAAATACTACGTCGTGGAACACGACAACCCCAACGATATCGAGCGCTTCGCCCGCCGCTCGATCGCCGCCGCCAAGACCTATTAGGAGCAGACCAGCATGGCAAAAAAACTTGGGGTCGGCGTCATCGGCTGCGGCAACATCTCGAAGGCGTATTTTTCACTGGCGCCGCTGTTTCGCGGCATCGAGATGCGCGCCTGCGCGGATATCGACATGGATGCAGCCAAGGCGCGGGCGAAGGAGTTCAAGCTGCGCGCCGAGACAGTCGAAGGACTGCTCAAGGCCGGCGACATCGACATCATCGTCAACCTCACCGTTCCGGCGGTGCACTATGAGGTGTCGAAACAGATCCTCGATGCTGGCAAGCATGTCTATTCGGAAAAGCCATTCGTGCTGTCGGTCAAGGAAGGGCTCGACCTGAAGAAGCTGGCGGAGAGGGATGGGCTGCGCATCGGCTCGGCGCCCGACACTTTCCTCGGTGGCGCGCACCAGCTTGTCCGCAACCTGATCGACACAGGCAAGCTCGGCAAGATCACCAGCGGCACATGCCACGTGATGAACCATGGGATGGAGCATTGGCACCCCAATCCGGACTTCTTCTTCCAGCCTGGCGCTGGTCCGGTGCTCGACATCGGACCCTATTACATCACCAACCTGATCCAGCTGATCGGGCCGGTGAAGCAGGTGGCGGCGTTCGCTTCCATCCCCTCGACAGAGCGTACCATCAGCTCGAAGCCACGCGCGGGCGAAAAAGTCCTGGTCGCCACGCCGACGACGATCCACGGCGTGATGGAGTTCGAGAACGGCGCCGTGGTGACGCTCAATACCAGCTGGGACGTGTGGAGCCACGGCCATGCGCCGATGGAACTCTACGGCGAGTTGGGCACGGTGGTTTTGCCGGATCCGAATTTCTTCGGCGGCGACGTTCGCTTCACCAACGGCGCCAAGCCGGTCAAGAAGCTGCCAAAGTGGAAGCATCCGTTCGGCGTGGCCAACCAGATGCATTCGCACGGCATGATGGCCAACTACCGCACCGCCGGTCTCGCCGACATGGCGCTGGCGATCGCCGAAGGCCGGCCGCATCGCTGCTCGATGGAACTGGCGCTGCATGCCGTCGATGTGATGACCGGCATGCTGCGGTCGGGCGCCAGCGGAAAGTTCGTTACCATGCAGACCACCTGCGAACGGCCTGCGGCACTGGGCGTCAAGGATGCGGAAGGGCTGTTGGCGAAGAAGAAAGGACCTTCGAAGAAGAAATAGGTGCGGGCTTCAGTGACACGTCGAACCCTCTCCCCATGGATACGGGGAGAGGCTAAGGGTGAGAGGCAGAGCCGACTCACCCTTTTCGCGGTGGCAGCTGCCTGGCTCGCTTTTGATTTGAGGATCTCCCCATGCCCTATGTGCCCGCCGAAAACCGCTACGAGAACATGGTCTACAATCGCTGCGGGCGATCCGGCCTGAAATTGCCGGCGATCTCGCTCGGACTCTGGCACAATTTCGGTGACGACACGCCGCACCGGACCAAGCAGGCGATCACGCGCAAGGCGTTCGATCTCGGCATCACGCATTTCGATCTCGCCAACAATTACGGCCCGCCGCCCGGTTCGGCGGAGACGGCTTTTGGCGAGATCCTGCGGACGGATTTTTCGGCCTATCGCGACGAGCTGATCATCTCGACCAAGGCCGGCTACGAAATGTGGGCCGGGCCCTATGGCGAATGGGGCGGGCGCAAATATGTGCTGGCCAGCCTCGACCAGAGCCTGAAGCGGATGGGGCTCGATTATGTCGACATCTTCTATTCGCACCGCTTCGATCCCGATACTCCGCTGGAAGAAACGATGGGCGCGCTCGACCACGCGGTGCGCTCGGGCAAGGCGCTTTACGCCGGCATCTCCTCCTACAATTCGCAGCGCACGCGCGAGGCCGCCGACATATTGAAGCAGCTCGGCACGCCTTGCGTCATCCATCAGCCGAGCTATTCGATGCTCAACCGCTGGGTCGAGGACGATGGTCTGCTCGACACGCTGGAGGGGCTCGGCGTCGGCTCGATCGTGTTCACGCCGCTGGCGCAAGGCATGCTGACCGACAAATATCTCGGCGGCATCCCTGACGGCAGCCGCGCCAGCCAGGGCAAGTCGCTGCGGCCGGCTTTCATCAACGACAAGACCATCGCCAACATCAAGGCGCTGAACGCGATTGCCGGCCGCCGCGGCCAGACGCTGGCGCAGATGGCGCTGGCCTGGGTGCTGCGCAAGGGCAGGGTGACCTCGGCGCTGATCGGCGCCAGCCGGCCGGAACAGGTCGAGGATTGCGTCGGCGCGCTGAAGGCGCTCGAGTTCAGCGATGCCGAGCTCGCCGAAATCGACACCTACGCACGCGAGGCCGACATCAATCTGTGGGCCGCCTCCGCCGAGCGCAACGGTCCGCCCCGCAAGTGACTTAGGGCAGTCACTTCAGGTTGGCGCTGCCCCTCATTGCCCTGCCGGGCACTTCTCCCCGTATAGGGACGGGGAGAAGGACGCCTCGACAAAGGATTTCGCCAATATCCGGCGTTGCAGAAAGGGTGCCAAGGTTGCGGCCAAGCCCTTTCTCCCCGTCATTATACGGGGAGAAATGCCCGGCAGGGCAATGAGGGGCAGCGCAGGCATTGAAACAGTAGCAAAAAGACCCGTTCGTCGCTATCTGGAGAGAATTAAAGCCGCTTGCATGCGGAAATGACGTGCGGGCGGCGCAAGACGGGTTGGAAACAGGATCATGGCGGCAAGGAATGTGCTGACGAAGAACCAGTTGTGCGTGCTCGAGAAACTCGAGGCCGCCAGCGGGCCGCTCAGCGCCTATACATTGCTCGACCAGCTGCGCGATCGGGGTTTTCGCGCCCCGCTGCAGGTCTATCGCGCGCTCGACACGCTGGTGAAGTCCGGCTTCGTGCACCGGCTCGAAAGCCTCAATTCCTTCGTCGCCTGCGCCGAGCCGCACGACCACAGCCATTCGATGACCGCCTTTGCCATCTGCGACACATGCGGGCAGGTGACCGAATTTTCCGACCATGATGTCGGACACCGGCTCGACGAATGGGTACGCTCGACCGGCTTCGCCGCCAAGAAGGCGGTGATCGAGTTCCGCGGCACCTGTGCGAAATGCCTGGCCGAGGCGGCTTAAAGGCCTGTTATGCCGCGACATAACGGTGGATGCCGGAGGGAAGCGCCCCCTCTGTCCTGTCCTCTTTGCCAACGTTCATAGCCTGCGGCGAATGTCGGCAGCGCGAACCGTATCCTCACCTACGAAAGTGCCGTGATCGGCCTCTGCGAGTCCTGCTGTCACGGCGCGGCGCTCTGTTTCCGACGTGGCATACAGACCCGTTCGGCGCGCCTCGATGACGCGGGCATAGTCGGCAAGCTCCTCCTGGTCTTCGCGAGGCCAAGCTTCCGCGTGCTTTACCAGATTCTCAAGTGTCTTGGTGATCATGCGGGCAAATATAGCACACCGCTGCTTGTCGTGAACCTTGAACCGAAAAATCGCACACAAGCTGAGAGAAGGGAGTGACCAGATACTGCCTTCCTGGACGGGAAGTCGACAGCGGCCCCGAACTAATGCGCCTCTTCCCAATTGTCGGCGGCGCGGGCGTCGACATGCAGCGGCACCGACATCGACACCGCCGGCATCGCGGCGTTCTCCATGACATGACGCACGACCGGAATCGTCGCCTCGACCTCCGCTTCGGCCGTCTCGAAGACCAGTTCGTCATGCACTTGCAGCAGCATGCGGGCGGAAAGCTTCGCCTTTTCCAGCGCTTCGTCCATGCGGATCATGGCGCGGCGGATGATGTCGGCCGCGGTGCCCTGCAGCCGGGCGTTGATCGAGGCGCGCTCGTTGAAGGCACGGACCGACGGGTTTGACGAGCGTATCTCCGGATAGTGGATGCGGCGGCCGAAGATGGTTTCGACATAGCCGTATTCGCGGGCATAGGCCTTGGTCGCGTCGATATAATCGCGGATGCCGGGGAAGCGTTCGAAATATTTCTTGATATAGGCGCCGGCCTCTTCGCGCGGGATCGACAGCTGGTTGGCCAGGCCAAAGGCGGAAATGCCGTAGATGATGCCGAAATTGATCGCCTTGGCGCGGCGGCGTATCTCCGCGGGCATGCCCTCGACCGGCACGTTGAACATCTCCGAGGCGGTGATGGCGTGGATGTCGGCGCCGTCGGCAAACGCCTGCTTGAGCTGCGGGATCTCGGCGACATGGGCGAGCACACGCAGCTCGATCTGGCTGTAGTCGGCGGAAACCAGCTTGTTGCCCTTGTCGGCGATGAAGGCCGTCCGGATCTTTCGCCCCTCGACGGTGCGGACCGGAATGTTCTGCAAATTGGGATCGGAGGACGACAGCCGGCCCGTCGTCGTTGCGGCAAGCGCGTATGAGGTGTGGACGCGCTTGGTATCGGGATGGACGAAACCGGGCAGCGCATCGGTATAGGTCGATTTCAATTTGGTCAGCTGGCGCCAGTCGACGATCTTGCGCGGCAGCTCGTGGCCTTCTGCGGCGAGGTCTTCCAGGAGCTGCGCCGAGGTCGACCATTGGCCGGTCTTGGTCTTGGAGCCGCCGGGCAGGCCCATCCGGCCGAACAGGATGTCGCCGAGCTGCTTTGGCGAGCCGATATTGATGCGCTCGCCGACGAGCTGGTAGATTTCGTCCTCCAGCCGCGCCGCGCCCTGTGCCAGCTCGCCGGAGAGCCGCGACAGGATCTGCCGGTCGACGGAGATGCCGCGCTGCTCCATCCTTGCCAGAACCGGCACCAGCGGCCGTTCCAGCCGCTCGTAGACCGAGACGAGGCCCTTGGCGGCAAGCCGTGGCTTCAGCACCCGCCAGAGCCTGAGCGCCACATCGGCGTGCTCCGCGGCATAGGCCGTTGCCTTGTCGATGTCGACCTGGTCGAAGCCGACGAAGCTCCTTCCAGAGCCGGCCAGTTCCTTGAGGGCAAAAGTCGAGTGGCCGAGCCACTTTTCCGACAGAGCCGCCATGCTGTGGCCGCCGGACGTGCCCGCGTCGAGCACATAGGAAATCAGCATGGTGTCGTCGAAGGGGGCGATATCGATGCCGTGGCGGCTCATCACGACGAGGTCGTATTTCAGCTCCTGAACGATCTTGAGAACCGACCTGTCCTCCAGCAACGGCTTCAGGATGGCAAGCGCCTCACGGATCGGAATCTGGTTTTCGACCACTCCGCCGCCGAGCAGGTCGCCGTTGCCACTTTTGTGGGCGAGCGGCACATAGGCGGCGCGACCGGGCGCAGTGGCTATGGACAGGCCGATCAGCTCGGCCTGCATCGGATCGGCTGAACTGGTTTCGGTGTCGAAGCCGACGATGCCGGTCTCCATCGCCTCGGCCACCCAGGCCTTCAGCACTTCAGGGTCGCGGATGGAGACGTAGGCGCTGGCGTCGATCTTGCTGACAGTGGCGTCCTCCAAGCGGAGCGCCGAGAGAAGCGAAGGGGTGTCGCCTTGCTTGGGTTCCACCTTGACGGTGGCCGGCACCGCTTCGCCGGCTTCGTCTGTCACTGCGCCTGCCGCGCTTGCGGCGGCGGCCGGCACGCCAAACCCCATATCGGGACCATGCGCGGTGTCGGCGCGCTCGATAATGACGGGAACCGGTTTGACGTCAGCCGCTTCTGTTCCGGTCGCTTCCGCCACGCGGCGGGTCAGCGAGGAGAATTCCATCGTCTTGAGGAAGCCGATCAGCCTTGGTCCGTCTGGCGGGTGCAGCACGAAATCATCGAGCCCGCCGTTCACCGGCACGTCGTTCTTCAGCGTCACCAGTTCACGCGAGATGCGCGCCTTGTCGGCATTGGCGATGATCGATTCGCGGCGCTTGTCCTGCTTGATCTCGGTGGCACGGGCGAGCAGCGTATCGAGGTCGCCGAACTGTTCCAGCAATTGCGCCGCGGTCTTCGGCCCGATGCCGGGCACGCCCGGCACATTGTCGACCGAATCGCCGGTCAGCGCCTGCAGGTCGATCATTTTTTCCGGCGGCACGCCCCATTTCTCGATCACCTCGGGAACGCCGATCTGGCGGTCCTTCATCGGGTCGTACATGGCGACCGAAGGGCCGACCAGCTGCATCAGATCCTTGTCGGAGGAGATGATGGTGGTGTCGGCGCCGGCTTCGCAGGCAAGCCGGCAAAAGGTGGCGATCAGGTCGTCGGCCTCGTAGCCCTCCGTCTCGATGCAGGGCAGGTTGAAAGCCCTGGTCGCCTGGCGGATCAGGCCGAACTGCGGGATCAGATCTTCCGGCGGTGCCGAGCGGTTGGCCTTGTATCCGGGGTAGAGGTCGTTGCGGAAGGTTTTCGACGAATAGTCGAAGATGACGGCGAAATGCGTCGGCACGATGCCGACATCGGTGTTGCGGGCGTCCTGGGTCAGCTTCCACACCATGTTGCAGAAGCCGAGGACGGCACTGGTCGGCAGCCCATCGGATTTGCGGGTCAGTGGCGGTAGCGCGTGATAGGCACGGAAGATGTAGCCGGAGCCGTCGACAAGGAACAGATGATCGCCTTTTTTCATGGGACGAAGGGATAGCGCGGCGCGGCGTCGTGGTCCATGCCAAAGGCGGCCTCAACCACCGCTTCCGGCAACATCCCTGACATGTCGATCCGATCACGGCTATGTTACGAAAGTGTAATCTTCGTGCCCTTGAATCGCCACGTTCGGAGACACAGATAAACGCCATCGGCATTTTTCGCCGAGGTCCGGAGCAAGGCCCGTCCCCCGCCTATCCCGGACATTTGCGGCAGCCTATCCCCCCTCTCCGGGCTGCCGCATCGTTTCGAGTAAAGGCCGCCGTGGTTCCCCCTCCACCACGGCGGCATTTTTTTGGATTTTGCTGCCCGTGGTCCAACGACCGCCGGCTTTTCGTTTCCGCTTTGCAGCTTTAGGGTTGCCGCTCAGAATCGAAAGGCCTGACAAAAATGTCCAGAATTTCTCCCGTCCTCGACCGCCTCGACAAAAATCTCGACGAGAGCCTGGAGCGCCTGTTTGGCCTGCTCAGGATCAAGTCGATCTCCACCGATCGATCCTATGCCGCAGACTGCCGCAAGGCGGCGGAATGGCTGGTGGCCGAGCTCAAGCTGATCGGCTTCGACGCCAGCGTGCGAGACACGCCAGGCCATCCGATGGTGGTGGCGCACCATGACGGGCCGGCGGGCGCGCCGCATGTCCTGTTCTATGGCCATTACGACGTGCAGCCGGTCGACCCGATCGAGCTCTGGGACAGCGATCCGTTCGCGCCTTCGGTCAAGCAGATCGAGCCCGGCCGCCAGGTGATCACGGGACGTGGTTCGGCCGACGACAAGGGGCAGCTGATGACTTTTGTCGAGGCTTGCCGCGCCTGGAAGCAGGTGCATGGCGGGCTGCCGTGCCGCATCACAATCCTGTTCGAGGGCGAGGAGGAGTCCGGCTCGCCATCGCTGAAGCCGTTCCTCGAGGCAAATGCGGCCGAACTCAAGGCCGACTTCGCGCTTGTCTGCGACACCGGCATGTGGGACCGCGATACACCGTCCATCTGCGTCGCGCTGCGTGGGCTGGTCGGCGAGGAGGTCACGGTGAAAGCCGCCGACCGCGACCTGCATTCCGGCCTCTATGGCGGTGCTGCCGCCAATCCGATTCGCATCCTGGCCAGGATCCTGGCAGACATCCACGACGAGGACGGCCGCGTCACCATTCCCGGTTTCTATGACGGTGTCGAGGAGACGCCATCGCAGATCCTGAATTCATGGCAGACGCTCGGCGAGACCGCAGAGACATTCCTTGGGCCTGTCGGCCTGTCGATCCCTTCCGGCGAACGCGGCCGCTCGGTGCTCGAACTCACCTGGGCGCGGCCGACTGCCGAGTTCAACGGCATTATAGGTGGCTATACCGGCAAAGGGTTCAAGACGGTGATCGCGGCGGAAGCCTCGGCAAAAGTGTCTTTCCGCCTCGTCCACAAGCAGAATCCGGAAAAGATCCGCGCCGCTTTCCAGACCTTCGTCAGGGAGCGCATCCCGGCCGACTGCTCAGTCGATTTCCACCCGCATGGCGGCTCGCCGGCGATCCAGCTTTCCTACGACTCGCCATTTCTCGCCAAGGCCAAGGACGCGCTGTCCGAGGAGTGGCCGAAGCCGGCGGTGACCACGGGAAGCGGCGGCTCGATCCCGGTGGTCGGCGATTTCCAGACTTATCTCGGCATCGAATCCCTGCTGGTCGGTTTCGGGCTCGACGATGACCGCATCCATTCGCCGAACGAGAAATACGAGATGAGTTCCTTCCACAAGGGCCAGCGCTCGTGGGCGCGCATTCTCGACGCGCTGACACGCTGAGAGGGCGAGGCTGCAACTTTCTGTTGATTTTTCATCGGATCGCGGCGAGGACAGCGACGCGCGCCCAGTCGCGACCGGAGAAGACGATGAGCGATATCCGCTTCCACAAGAACGACCTGCCGGGGCTCCTGCACTACGACGTCGGGGCGGTCGCCATCGACACGGAGACGCTGGGGCTGAACCCGCATCGCGACCGGCTTTGCGTGGTGCAGATCTCGCCGGGCGACGGTTCCGCCGACGTCATCCAGATCGCGCCCGGGCAGAAGAAGGCGCCAAACCTCGTCAGCCTGCTCAGGAACCGCAGCATAACCAAGCTGTTCCATTTCGGCCGCTTCGATCTCGCAGTGCTCTACCATGCCTTCGGCGTCATGCCGGAGCCGGTGTTCTGCACCAAGATCGCCTCGCGGCTGACCCGAACCTACACCGACCGGCACGGGCTGAAGGACATCTGCTTTGAGCTTCTCGGCGTCAGCCTGTCAAAAGCGCAGCAATCGTCGGACTGGGCGGCGGAGACGCTGTCGCCCGAACAAATCGAATACGCAGCCTCCGACGTGCTCTATCTGCACCAGTTGCGCGATGTGCTGACGATGCGGCTGGCGCGCGACAACCGAACCAAGGAGGCCGAGGCCTGCTTCCGCTTCCTGCCGACGCGTGCGAAACTCGACCTGATGGGCTGGGATGAGGCAGACATCTTCGCCCACAGCTAAGTGGAACCAGGTGTTCGCCTCGACGTTCTTGTCGGAACATGGAGGGGATGAAATGGCTGCCAGAAAACCAATCGAAACAGCGCCCAGGGATGGCTCCAAGGTCACCGTCTACTGGAAGGACAGCGACGGGGTGATGAACGAATCCATCGCGCAGTACAGGTCGCTCGACCGGCTGAAAGCGGCCGGCGGCGACTGGGACGAGAACGACACCGGCTGGTGGGCCTATACGGACGGTCATACGCAAAGAAAGATCGATCCGATCAGCTGGCGGCCCGCATCCGGCGATGACGACGGCGAATGACGCCGCTGGCGGCGCCGGCTTCTTTCCAATAGGTTGGACCTGTTGCAATCGGGGGTCGATTCGGAGCTTTCTGCTCCGCGACCATTCGCTCAGGAGGGATCTGCAATGGGGACTGAGAGCCTGCTTGTCTTCATCATCATCGGCGCCATCGCCGGCTGGCTCGCCGGCCTGATCGTCAAGGGGTTCGGCCTCGGCCTGGTCGGCAATATCGTCGTCGGCATCGTTGGCGCCTTGATCGCCGGCTGGCTCTTCCCAAGACTAGGCTTCGCCATAGGCGGTGGCATACTTGCCGCCATCATCCACGCCACGATCGGCGCGGTGATCCTGCTCGTGCTGATCAAGCTGGTGAAGCAGGCCTGATTCTTTCGAAGCACATCAAGGGCGCGCCATGAAACAGAACATGCTCTATCTCGTCATCGGCGCGCTCGTCGTCGTGGTCATCGCGCTCGGCGCCTATGTCTATCGCGAGCAAACCAGGTCGGAGGGCGTGGAACTGAAGATCGACGACAAGGGAATATCGATCCAGCGGAATTGAGCGGGTGTTGTGTTGGCGCGGCAAAGGTGCCGATGACCTACCCACATCAGGCCGAAAATTGACGCCAAGGCAGGGCCGCTCCATCCTTCGATGCGTCCGGAGACAGAAGCCAAGCTGGATATGCAATGAGAGTGACGTATCGGCGCATCCGCGGTATGATCTTGGTACAGGGAGTTTGGGCCAACCCACCTACTAATAGGAGGTTGCCATGAGGCACCAAACACTGGACCAACTGCATGCGGTGGCAAAGGTACACAGAGACCCAACACCTCCTGCAATGGACCGAACCCAGCGTCTCGAACGTTGGTCAATACTTCTTGAACGGCAGCCCAACCGACTGCTTACCGCACTTACCGGGACCGAATACCGTTTGTCACCCGAGCGCGACGTCATGCGTGGCGACGGCTCGCCAATATCGGTTGCCTTCGAGGATCCGATCCTGTGCGATGAGGGGCTGAAAGACGACACTTATGGCGAAGCAAAGCGTTTCTTCGAATTAAGCGACGATGAGCTCCACGAAATTGTCTGCTACTGCCATGTGGGCGAGACGATGCGATCATCCTGGGCAGCGCTTTCCGTTCGTGCTGCGATTGGCTAACGAATGATCCCCCAGTGCGCGTGACTTTGGTGACAAGGTCATTCGTAGATCCAATGGTTTAGAGCGCGATCGAACGCACTTTACCGATCGCGCTCTAATGACGAGCATAGATTGCGGCTACCTTGCTATGGGCGGTCCCGCGCCGAACGACTGCGGCTGGGCAGCTGATGCCGAAATGCGAGAACGCTCCGCCGTCTCGCCGGGGATTCCGTTGTTTGCCGACCGCCAGAAGCAAGGAACGCAGCGGTGACGTGCGTAACGCATTGAATTACCTTTGGACCACTTAACCCGCCCTTAAATCGCCGCATCTACTCTGCACCCCGAACGCCATGGAGCACCGTTCGTCCGTTCGGACGCACGCTCTAAGACTTTGAAGCTTCGCATCGGCTTTTCCGAAAAAACGATTCCGTTTTCGGGCCGATGCGACAGGCATCGGGACAGACAGCACAGCGCATGGCGAACCGCAGAGACAGCCGCATCGAACCGAGCTTCGAGGGACCGCCGCGGGCGAAATCCTCGGCCGGTTTTTCGGTGAGCGAGGAGGATCGCGTCGTGCCGAGCAACCGCAACACCTCTGCAAAGCGCCAATCGGCCAAGACGAAAGCGTCGCGTCGCGGGCGCGGCAAAAGCCGGCGCGGCCTGTTCGGCGTGCTCGGCCGGTTGGCCTACTGGTGCTTCGTGCTGGCCATCTGGGGCGGCATCGCCGCCGCCGGCATCGTCGTCTATTACGGCGCGAAAATGCCGGCGGCCACCACCTGGGCCATCCCCGACCGCGCGCCCAACATCAGGATCGTCTCGGTCGACGGAAAACTGCTCGCCAATCGCGGCATGAGCGGCGGCGAAGCCGTCGGCCTGCATGAAATGTCGACCTATATTCCCGAGGCCGTCATCGCCATCGAAGATCGCCGCTTCTATTCGCATTTGGGCATCGACCCGATCGGTCTGTCGAGAGCCATGGTGGCCAACGTTGTCGGCGGGCGTTTTTCGCAGGGCGGCTCGACGCTGACCCAGCAATTGGCGAAAAACCTGTTCCTGACGCCCGATCGCACGCTGGAACGCAAGGTGCAGGAAGTGCTTCTGGCGCTGTGGCTCGAGCACAAGCACAGCAAGGACCAGATCCTCGAAATGTATCTCAACCGGGTCTATTTCGGCTCCGGCGCCTATGGTGTCGAAGCGGCCTCGCGCCGCTATTTCGGCAAGAGCGCGCGCGACGTCACGCTGCCCGAAGCCGCACTCCTCGCCGGCCTGCTGAAAGCGCCGTCGCGACTGTCTCCGGCGCGTGACCCGAAGGCCGCCGAGCGGCGCTCGCAGCTCGTTCTCGCCGCCATGCGCGACGAAGGCAAGATCAGCGCCAAGGAACTGACCACGGCGATGAGCGCGCCGGCGTCGCGGGTAGCATCCTACTGGACGGGCTCGGAAAACTACGTCGCCGACGCCATCGTGGAAGAACTGCCCGAGCTGATCGGCGATGTGCGCGGCGACATCATCGTCGACACCACCGTCGACCTGACGCTGCAGAAGCTCGCCGAGCAATCGATCCGCCGGCTGATCGACGGCAGCGGCAAGAAGCTCAATGCCAGCCAGGGCGTTCTGGTGTCGATCGACAATTCCGGCGCCGTACGCGCCATGGTCGGCGGCTATGATTACTCGACCAGCCAGTTCGACCGCGCCTCGGAGGCGCGCCGCCAGCCTGGCTCGGCCTTCAAGCCCTTTGTTTACATGGCGGCGCTGGAAGCCGGCCGCACACCCGACAGCGTACGCAATGACGCGCCGATCAAAATAGGCAAATGGACGCCAACCAATTACGGCGGCAAGTATTTCGGCAAGGTGACGCTGGCGACGGCGCTGGCGAAGTCGCTGAACTCGGTGGCCGCCCAGCTGACCATGGAAGTCGGGCCTGACGCGGTCGTCGAGGCGGCGCATCGCATGGGTGTCGGGTCCGACCTCACGGCCAACACCTCGATCGCGCTCGGCACCTCTGAAGTGACGCCGCTGGAACTGACGTCGGCCTACGTCCCCTTCGCCAATGGCGGCTACCGGCCGGAGGTGCATTTCATCCGCCGCGTGACGACAGCCGGCGGCAAGGTGCTCTACGACAACAATGGCGGCGGCGCCCCGCGCGTCATCAAGCCCGAGATCGTCGGCATGATGAATTCGATGATGACCGGCACCGTCGAAATCGGCACTGCCAGGAAGGCGGCTTTTGCCTGGCCGGCCGCCGGCAAGACCGGCACCAGCCAGAATTCGCGCGACGCCTGGTTCATCGGCTATACCGCCAATCTCACCACCGGGGTCTGGTTCGGCAATGACGATGGCGGTCCGATGAAGAAAGTCACCGGCGGCGCGCTGCCGGCACAGGCCTGGCACGAGTTCATGGTCGCCGCGCACGAAGGCGTGCCGGTGCGGCCGCTGCCTGGAACATGGCGGTCGACGCCTGCCGATACGATCGTGCAGGACGAATTACCACCCAACACCGCGCAACCGGCGCCGGTGCCGTCCGCTTCGGTCGGCCAATCCGCGCCGGCTGCCTCCACCAGGACGCCGGCGCCGGCTCGCGCCGCGCGTCCCGCCGAAACGGTCGACGCCGGCGGCTTCGGCATGCCGGGCGGTGGCGGCAACACCGCATCGATCAGGCGTCCGGTGCCGCCTGGCGATGTCGGCGGCCCGGTCAAGAAGCGGCAGACCTCGATCCTCGACATCCTCACCGGCGGCTGACCCCTCGTCATCGCTGCCGTGTTCCGCTACATCTGCGGGTTAAAGAGAGATCGTGAATGGCCGAGACCGATACCAGAAAGACCATCGTGCTGACCGGCGCCAGCCGCGGCATCGGCCACGCCACGGTCAAGCGCTTTTCGCGCGAAGGCTGGCGCGTCATCACCTGCTCGCGCCAGGCCTTTGCCGACGACTGCCCGTGGCCGGCCGGTCCGGAGGACCATATCAAGGTCGATCTCGCCGACCAGGAGGATGTCGGCATCGCGATCTCGGAGATCCGCCATCGGCTGGAGGCGCATGGCGGCCAGCTCCATGCGCTGGTCAACAATGCCGGTATCTCGCCGAAGCTCAAGGACGGTAACAGCCGCATGAATTCGATCGACACGCCGATGCATGTCTGGCGCGACGTGTTCCAGGTCAATTTCTTCGCGCCGATCATGCTGGCGCGGGGATTGTTCAGGGAATTGGCGTCGGCCAAGGGCTCGATCGTCAACGTCACCTCGATCGCCGGCACCCGCGTGCATCCCTTCGCCGGCACCGCCTATGCGACGTCGAAGGCGGCGCTCGGCTCGCTGACGCGCGAAATGGCCCATGATTTCGGCCCGCACGGCATCCGCGTCAACGCCATCGCACCCGGCGAGATCGACACGGCGATCCTGTCACCGGGCACTGAAAAGATCGTCGAGACGATTCCGCTGCGGCGGCTGGGCACCACGGCGGAAGTCGCCGACATCATTTTCTTCCTGTGCTCACAGCAGGCGTCCTATGTGACGGGTTCGGAAATCCACATCAATGGCGGCCAGCACGTGTGAGCTTTTGATCGATCGTTGACGCTGCCCCTCATTCCCCTGCCGGGACTTTCTCCCCGTGAACGACGGGAGAAGGGCTTGACCGCAACGCTGCGACTCCTCTCCCCGTTCTTCATCCCGTTCTTCATGGGGAGAGGGAGAGGGTAAGGGTGAGGGGCGGCGCAGGCTTGGGCTGATCAGGCGCGCTCCAGCAGGTTTTCGATGTCGTCGATGGTGTGGTTGGTCAGCGTCTTGGGAATTTCCACTGTGATTTTCTCGGCAACTTCCTTGTGCAGTTTTCGACGCATGTCACCCAGTACCTGCGGCGGCGCGATCAGCACCATCTCCTTGAAGGCGCCGCGATGCGCGAGCTTGTACAGACGCTCGGCAACTTCGTCGGCGAAACGCTCCTTGCCGAGGCGATGCCAGTCAGTGTCCTCGACTGCGCTGCGGTGGACGGACGGGCCGTCGCTGTAGCGACCGGGGCGGTCCGAACCTTGCTCTCGCGTCGCCGGATTTTCCTGTTCCATCTCCTGCACAACCTGAAGGTCGGGATATTGGGTGCCACCGCGGTTCTCGAGGAACAGCGCCTTCTCGCCGTCGGCGACCACGACCCACAGTCCGCGTTTCAACTTGAGGTTGTTCACCGGAGCGCTCCTTTTTCTGTTTTTCATGGTGTTCTAGGCCCGTCTCTGGAGCCATTGCCGCAGCTCGACAGCCAGGCTCGGATTCGCAGGGCAAACGCGCGCCGAGGCAGGAATGTTCCGGTGACGACAAGACCGGCGAGCAAGCCAACCAACGGGGATAACGGTGTTCAGCGCATCTCGGCTTTAATCTACAAGATTGGTAGAATTTAGAAAAAAGTGTTTTGTAATATAGTTCGCTTGTCGCTAGAACGGCGGCAGATCAGGCTCGCAACAGCGGCTTGGATCCGCTCCACTCGTGGGTGTAGAATTTTTTTCTCCTGCCTCTGGTGCTTGCGGAAAAGCGATTGCATCGCACGAAGCGATGCGCGAGTGCGTTCCTTCTGCTTTTTCGCGCTCGCGCGTAAAACCGACAGCGTATTCAGGATTCCACTCGCCATGCCGCAGGCCCCTGCCAAGCTCAACGCCTTTCCCGTCTTCATGCGGGTCGAGGGCGAAGCCGTGGCCGTCGTCGGCGGCGGCGAGGAGGCTCTGGCCAAGGCGCGGCTGATCGGCCAGTCGAGCGCCGTCTTGCGTATCATAACCGATGCCCCGGACCACGAGTTGCTGGCCTTCATCGCCGCGAACGGCGCCGTCCACATCGCTGCCGCCTATGAGGCCGCGCATCTCGAAGGCGCGGTGATGGTGTTTGCTGCCAGCGGCAACGAGGCGCTCGACCGCCGCGTTGCCGAGGATGCGCGCCGGCTGGGCATTCCGGTCAATGCCGTCGATCGGCCGGAGCTATGCGATTTCTTCACCCCGGCGCTGGTCAACCGCGCGCCGGTCGCCATTGCCATCGGCACGGAAGGGGCCGGACCGGTGCTTGCCCAGATGCTGCGCAGCCGCATCGACCGCATGCTGTCGCCGTCGCTCGGGCCGCTTGCTTCGCTTGCTGCCTCGTTGCGCGGCACCGCTGAAAGATTGTTGCCGAAAGGCAATGCCCGCCGCCGCTTCTGGGGCGAGTTTTTCGGCGGGGCGCCGGCCCGCGCCATGGCGGCTGGCCAGGTTTCGCAGGCGCATGATGCCGCCGTCGACCTGTTGCTTTCGAACGCGCCGGCATCTGGTCATATCGCCCTGGTTGGCGCGGGTCCAGGCGCCGAAGACCTGCTGACGCTGCGCGCCCACCGCCTGCTGATGGAAGCCGATGTCATCGTCCATGATGCGCTGGTGCCGGAGGCGATCGTCGCCATGGGCCGTCGCGACGCCGAGCGTCTGCCGGTGGGCAAACGCAAGGGCTGCCACACCAAGAGCCAGGCCGAAATCAACGCGCTGCTGATCGAACTCGGCCGCGATGGCAAGCGCGTTGTGCGGCTGAAATCCGGTGATCCGCTGGTGTTCGGGCGGGCGGGCGAGGAAATGGCAGCGCTGCGCGATGCCGGCATCGCCTATGAGGTGGTTCCGGGCGTCACCGCGGCCTTCGCCGCCGCCGCCGATTTCGAGCTGCCGCTGACGCTGCGCGGCGTGTCGTCGTCGATGGTGTTCACCACCGGCCACGACCTCAAGGGAAATTCGCTGCCCGACTGGGCCAAGCTCGCCATTTCCGGCGCCACGGTCGCCGTCTATATGGGCCGCTCGGTCGCGGCCGAGGTTGCCGGCCGGCTGATCGAGGCGGGCCTGTCGCCGGATACGGCGGTCGCCGTGGTCGAGAATGCCAGCCTTGCCAACCGACGCCGTTTCCACGGCACGCTCGCCGACCTGCCATCGCTAGAGGGCCGCGCCGACCTTACCGGCCCGGTCATGACGGTCATCGGTGATGCGGTCGCCGGCGCCAACTTTGAACGTTCCGAGCCGCTCGCGGCACACAGGCATGAAGGCGCGGACCAAACAGCCGCCGAAGGAGCTGAACGATGAAAGTTCTGACCGCAAACCGCCTGACCGACGGCGAAGCCGTCTGGTACGCCAATGGCGGCTGGGCCGAGACCATCGACCATGCCGACGTCGCCCATGACAAGGCAGCTGAAGACCGGCTGGAGGCGATCGGCGCCACGGCCTCTGCCAACAATGAAGTGGTCGACGTCAATTTGATCGACGTGACCGTCGCCAATGGCGTGGTCGAGCCGGTCCGGCTGCGCGAAAAGATCCGCGCCGCCGGCCCGACCAACCGCAACGATCTGGGCAAGCAGGCCCGCCCACAAGCCGCCCGGGCGGCGTAAACGACCGCATTGAAGATAACGGGCGGACGCGCCCGGAAAGACCAGACATGTACCGTTACGATGAGTTCGATCACGATTTCGTCCAGGCCCGCGTCGCCGAGTTCAGCGATCAGGTCGCGCGGCGGCTTGCCGGCGAGATCACCGAGGATCAATTCCGGCCGCTGCGGCTGATGAACGGCGTCTACCTGCAGTTGCACGCCTACATGCTGCGCATCGCGGTGCCTTACGGCACGCTGAACAGCAAGCAGTTGCGCATGCTCGGCCACATCGCCCGCAAATACGACAAGGGCTACGGCCATTTCACGACGCGCCAGAACATCCAGTTCAACTGGCCGGCGCTGTCGGACATTCCGGCGATCCTGGCCGATCTGGCGAGCGTCGAGATGCACGCCATCCAGACCAGCGGCAATTGCATCCGCAACGTCACCGCCGATCACTTTGCCGGTGCCGCCGCCGACGAGGTGGCCGATCCGCGTCCCTATGCGGAAATCCTGCGTCAATGGTCGTCGGTGCATCCGGAATTTTCGTTCCTGCCGAGAAAATTCAAGATCGCGGTGACCGGCGCCGAGCGCGACCGCGCCGCCATCCAGACGCATGACATCGGCCTGCATTTGAAGAAGAACGCTGCCGGCGAACTCGGTTTCGCCGTCTATGTCGGTGGCGGCCAGGGCCGTACGCCGATGATCGCCAAGAAGATCCGCGATTTCCTGCCCGAGGCCGACCTTCTGTCCTATTGCACGGCGATCCTGCGCGTTTACAACCTCTACGGCCGTCGCGACAACAAATACAAGGCGCGCATCAAGATCCTTGTCCACGAGACCGGCGTCGAGGAGATCACCCGCCAGGTCGAGGCCGAATGGCAGGAGCTGAAGGATGCGGATCTAAAACTGCCGGAAGCCGACATCCGCGCCATCGATGCCTATTTCGCGCCGCCGGCGCTGGTCGAACGGCCGGAAGGCGACGAGGCGGTCAAGCTCGCCCGCCTCGATTCGAAGAGCTTTTCGCAATGGCTCGACCAGAACGTGGTGACCCACCGCCACCCCGATTATGCCGCCGTGACCATCTCGCTCAAGGGCATTGGCGAAGCGCCGGGCGACGCCTCCGACAGCCAGATGGAAGCGGTCGCCGACCTTGCCGAAAAATATGCCTTTGATGAGCTACGCGTCAGCCATGAGCAGAACCTGATCCTGCCGCATGTCGCGCGCGCCGACCTCAAGGCGGTCTATGACGCGCTGGTCGATATCGGACTGGCGACCGCCAATTCCAACCTGATATCAGACATCATCTCGTGCCCGGGCCTCGACTATTGCGCGCTGGCTACGGCGCGCTCGATTCCGGTGGCGCAGGAAATCTCGCTTCGTTTCGCTTCGCTAGAGCGGCAGCGCGAGATCGGCGAATTGAAGCTGAAGATTTCCGGCTGCATCAATGCCTGCGGCCATCACCATGTCGGCCATATCGGCATCCTCGGCGTCGAGAAGAAGGGCGCCGAACTCTATCAGGTGACGCTCGGCGGCTCGGCCGACGAGAACACCTCGGTCGGCGAGATCATCGGCCGCGGCTTCAGCTCGGCAGAGATCACCGACGCCATCGAGCAGATCGTCGAGACCTATCTCGGCCTCCGGCTCGACCGAAACGAAAAATTCATCGACGCCTACCGCCGTGTCGGTCCCGCGCCGTTCAAGGAGGCGCTCTATGCTGGCGAAGCCAAGGCCGCTTGATCGTATCGTCGACGCCGAGGCCGGCATCGCCGCCGAAGCGGCGGGGCTCGATGCGCTCTATGGTCATCTGAAGCCGCTGGAGATCATCGAGCGGTCGGCCCGGGAATTCTTTCACGGTGAAATCGCCGCGGTTTCGTCGTTCGGGGCGGATTCGGCAGTGCTGCTGCACATGATCGCCAAGATCGACCGGACGCTGCCGGTCATCTTCCTCGACACCGGCAAGCACTTCGAGGAGACGCTCGGCTATCGCGACGCGCTGGTTGCCGATTTCGGGCTGACCGACATAAGGGTGATCACCCCCGAAGAAGCGGCGCTCGAACGGATCGATCCGACCGGCAATCTGAACGAGACCGACACCGACGCCTGCTGCGGTGTTCGCAAGGTTGAGCCATTGGCGCGCGGCGTCGAGCCGTTCCGCGCCTGGTTCACCGGCCGCAAGCGTTTCCAGGCGACGACGCGGGCATCCCTGCCGGTGTTCGAGGCGGTCGGCTCGCGCATTCGCATCAACCCGCTGGCGCATTGGACGACCGCCGACCAGGCCAACTATATGCGCGCGCATGCGCTGCGTGAGAATCCGCTGGTCGCCTATGGCTATCTGTCGATAGGTTGCTTCCCATGCACGCAGCCGGTGCAACCGGGCGAGGACGCGCGCAGCGGCCGCTGGGCAGGGCACGCCAAGACCGAGTGCGGCATCCATTTGTCGGGGCTGGAGAAGTCGCTGACCGACGCATCGCTTTAGGGTATGTCGATATTCAGGTGAGGCCGGCCTGCGAATGGCGGCTTCCTGCGCTTCCGGTGCTCACGTACCCCAAGTACGCTCCGCTCCGGTTCTCGGAAGCCACCATTCTCGAATCTCAACACACATTAGAGCGTTTTGAACTTTAGAATTTTGTGGACTTGGGAATTTCTCGATGAGTGAATCGATAGCGGAAAACGCCCGCCTCTGGACCCCGAATGGCTTTCTCGAAGACGAGTGGGTTCATGCCGAGAGTGCCGACGCACTGTCCGGCAATGGCCGCTTCATCCTGCCGCTGCAGGCGTTTCTCGACCTCGATCCGGCGGTGCGCCGGTCGGCGAAGGAGCGCCTCGGCGTGCTGCTTCAGCCCGGCGACCAGCTCGAAAAGATCGCGGACCTGCTCGACCAGATATCGCTGGTGGCGCTGGCCTTCCCGGCTTTCAGTGACGGCCGCTCCTTCTCCAAGGGCGAACTGCTGCGCAGCCGCTACCGTTTCGAGGGCGCGGTCCGCGCCACCGGACAGGTTCTGGTCGACCAGCTTCCGCATATGCTGCGCCTCGGCTTCGACGAGTTCGAAGTATCAAATCCAGTGTTGCTGAAACGGCTCGAGGAAGGCCGCACCGGCGGTCTGCCGCTCTCCTACCAGCCGACTGTGAAGCCGGAGGCCAAAGGCCCCAAATATTCGTGGCGGCGGGTGCGCACCGGCTGATCTTCCCGACGGAGCAGGTCACATCTGGTCGGACCACATTGCAGATTCAGTCTTCTATGTTCGGCGTCCGCGCCTTAGGATAGGCTTGTTATTTCGCGATCCGAAATAAATATCGCCACCAAGGAGGAACCGGAATGGCTGGTAAGAAGATATTGATGCTCGTTGGCGAGTTCAGCGAGGAATACGAGATTTTCGTCTTTGAACAGGCCATGCATGCGGTCGGCCACACGGTCCATGTCGTGTGTCCCGACAAGAAGTCAGGCGATATCCTGAAGACGTCGCTGCACGACTTCGAGGGCCACCAGACCTATACGGAAAAGCTCGGCCACGATTATATCCTCAACAAGACGTTTTCCGAGGTGAATCCAGCTGAATACGATGCCGTCTACGCGGCAGGCGGGCGCGGGCCGGAATATATCCGTATCGACAAGCGCGTGCAGGCGCTGGTGCGGCATTTCCACGAGACCGGCAAGCCGATCTTCACCATCTGCCACGGCGCCCAGATCCTGATGGCGGTCGACGGCGTGCTGCGTGGCAGGGAGGTCGCGGCGCTGCAGTATTGCGAGCCGGAAGTCACGCTCGCCGGCGGAACCTACATCGATGTCGCGCCGACCGGCGCCCATGTCGACGGCAATCTGGTGTCGGCCAAGGGCTGGCCGGGGCTGGCCGCCTTCATGCGCGAATGCCTGAAAGTGCTCGGCACCGAGATTCGTCACGGCGAGATCCTGATGCGCGACGAACGCCAGGCGGCTTGAGCCAGTTTTCGAAAACCGCCGCACCTGCGGTGCGGCGGTGCGCTTTACGCAGTCATCCGCGCTTCGCGAAACGACACCAGCTTGCTGCGACTCTCATCCCACAGCGCCAGCTTGACGCAGCGCAGGCTGTCGAGAAGCGTGACGCGACCAATTTCGCGCAGCTCCGGATAGTCCCTCAGCACCTCCTGCAGACGATAGCACGGCACCTTGGCGGAGAGGTGGTGCACGTGATGGACGCCGATATTGCCGGTGAACCAGTTCAGTACCGGCGGCAGGTCGTAATAGGACGAGCCGTGCAGGGCTGCATGCTGGAACTCCCATTCGGAGTCCTTTGCCCACTCTGTCTCTTCGAACTGGTGCTGGACATAGAACAGCCAGATGCCGGCAGAACCAGCGAGAACGACGATCGGCAAATGGACGACCAGGAACGCTTCGAGACCGACGAACCACACGAGTGCGGCGGCGGCGACCGCGATGGCCGCGTTGGTGGCCATTGAGGACACCCAGGGGGTGAGGCCGCCTCGCATCATGCCGACCGGCAGTCTCTGCTCAAAGATGAAAAGCCAAATGGGACCGAGGCCGAACATGACGAGCGGATGGCGATAGAGACGATAGGCAAGGCGGCCCCGCCAGGACATTTGCCGATATTCCGCGACAGTCAGCGTCTTGATGTCGCCGGTGCCGCGCTCATCGAGATTGCCGGCGCTGGCGTGATGGGTTGCGTGGGCACGTCGCCAGCAATCGTAAGGCGTCAACGTCAGGATGCCCAGGCCGCGGCCGATCCAGTCGTCGGCGGTGCGGTTGGCGAAGAAGGAACCGTGGCCGCAATCGTGCTGGATCATGAAGATCCGCACCAGAAAGCCGGCGGCCGGAAGGATGAGGATCAGACCCCACCAATGACCATAGGCATAGGCAGCCGAGGACAGGGCCCACAGCGTGGCAAAGGGGATGAGCGTGATGGCAAGTTCGACGGCGCTGCGCCGCCTGTCAGGTTTCTTGTAGCGCGCCAGGATTTTCAACCAGGCACGTTTGCTGTTCGCTACAGCTTCGGGGGAAATCATGTTCATCAGGAAGCATAGACGGACCATTTCGTCGCCGCAAGGCAGGCATCACGCCAGGTTACTGCGGGTAATTGTCGCGCGACGCGCAGCGCGTGAGGTGTAGCAATGTGGAAGGGCATGCTTGGCACCCGGGCCGGCACGCAATGTCAGGCGAAGGTATTTCGACTACCGCTGGCGGCGACTGGCGGCTACGCTGCTTTCGATGCCGTCCATGCGGTCGAGCAATTCCTTGAAACGGTCGGGAATGTCGTTCTCAGTCCGGAAAGCCGGCAACGCACGCAGAAAGCGTATCGTCGCCTCGGTGCCGAACTGGCGCCTCAGGCCGGCCGCGAGCCGCTCACGTTTTTCGTCATCGTTGCGCGCGCCATTATTGCCACGGTCGCCATTGTTGCGGGTCGCCATCTCAAAATCCTGTATCGGTTTCGAAACTCTCGCGCAGACGAATGGTTCCCCCATCGCAGCATCTTGGCAAGCAAAGCCGGCGGTTACAGTAAAATTTGAATTAATATCGAAAGGTCTTCATGATGCGTCGTCGAAGCGCGAACGGCCGCTCCAGTATCGCTTGCCCCTTGATTTTTGGCCGCCAAACCTCGATATCGGGCACAAATCCACACCATTCGAGATGACGGGAAATGGCGATGAGCGACCAGGCAAAAGACGAACGCGCGCCCGATGAAGCCGAGACGACCGGGACTGCCACCGAACGCACGGAAGGCAGCGCCGACGGCGACTATGAAGCGCTTGTGCGGCTGCTGAAGGAAAACGACGAGTTGAAGGACCGCGCGCTCCGCGTCGCAGCAGAGATGGAGAATTTGCGCCGTCGTACTGCCCGTGACGTGCACGATGCACGCGCCTATGCGGTTGCCAATTTCGCCCGTGACATGCTGTCGGTATCGGACAATCTGCGCCGTGCGCTGGATGCGATCCCGGCTGAGTCCAAGGCGTCGGGTGATGCCGGTTTGAAGTCACTGATCGAGGGCGTCGAACTCACCGAGCGCGCCATGCTATCGGCGCTCGAGCGGCACGGAGTGAAGAAGCTCGAGCCGGAAGGCGAGAAGTTCGACCCGAATTTCCATCAGGCGATGTTCGAGGTTCCCAATCCGGAGGTGCCGGCCAACACGGTGGTCCAAGTCGTGCAGCCCGGCTATTCGATCGGCGAGCGGGTGCTGCGGCCGGCCATGGTCGGCGTTGCCAAGGGCGGTCCCAAGCATGTGGCTGGTGAAGCGGTCGAGCCAGGGCCGGTGAATGAGCAAGCTGAGAAGGATGCGTAAGTTAGGGGAGTAGGGGAATAGGGCAGTACGGGAGTAGGGAATAACGCTACATACGATAATGTAGAGCAATTGCCTACTCCGGCCGTTGCTTCTTTCCCCCTACTCCCCCACTGCATTATTCCCCTACTGCCCTACTCAAGCGGCGAAGCGCTGGGCTTCCCCGCCATAATAATTGACGTAGCGGGCGCCGATCTCCTTGACCGGCATCACCACGAACACGTCGACGGTCGAGAATTCGCGGTCGATGACGCAGCCGTCGCCGATGCGCGCGCCGACGCGCAGATAGCCCTTGACCAGCGGCGGCATCGCCGCGATCGCGGCCTTGGCGTTGACCGCCTCGATCGGCATCAAATCCATGGAGCAGTAGCGCCCGGCGACCGCGCGCACGTCCCAGGCCGAGTTCGTCCGGCAGTGATGGGCGAGATAGGTCAGCGCTTCGGCGTGCGCCGCCGGCACGGTGCCGGGGAACGAGGCGCAACCGGTCATCACGCCGATCCCATAATGGTTGATATAGGTCCAAATACCTTGCCAGAGCGCCTCGATGGTGCGCTTCGAGCGGTATTGCGGCAAGACGCAGGAGCGGCCGAGCTCAAGGAAACGCTGGCCGGGGTGGCGGGCGATAAGATTGGTCAGCTCAAACTCGCCCTCGGAATAGAAGCCGCCGGCCGCTGCCGCGATTTCCTGCCGCAACAGGCGGTAGGTGCCGACAATGCGGCGATGCTCGGGACCGGACAGCGAAGTATCGAAGACGAGCAGATGATCACAGATCGGATCAAAATGGTCGGCGTCGCGGCGGTCCTGCACCTGAAACAGGGTTTTCCTGGCGCCGAGCTCGTCATAGAACACCCGGTAGCGCACTTCCTGCGCGGCGGCGATCTCGGCCTCGTTGCGCGCGAGCCGCACTTCGAGATTGCCGATACGGCCTAGCGCTTCGCCTTTTGTGACGGCATCGACATTGCGCCCGGTGAGCAAAGCACCGCTGGCGTTCGGCCGAGTGTCACATTCCGGCATAACTGTATGCACGAGTGATTCTCCTTCGAGCCATCCCTCTTGGCACGGGGATACGGTGTAGGTGCAACAGGATTGTGACAGTACCGTGATGGGACCCTGCCGGCAATACTTCGTCGGCTGGGTAATCCTTCAACCGGCTGTGTTCTGCAGGGATGCCGGGCAAGGACAGCCGGCGGATCACGCGGCCACGTGGCCCTCGATCGCATGGACAAGCGCGTCAGGGTCGAGCGGCTTGATGACGAAACCGCTGGCGCCATGGGCGAGCACGGCGTGGCGGGTCGTTTCCTGACTGTCGGCCGACAGCACCATGATCGGAACCGGCGGCACGGCGGTTTCCTCCTCGTGCCGGCGGATGGCGGCGATCGCGTCCAGCCCGTCCATGACAGGCATATGCAGATCCATCAGCACCACGTCGAAGCGGTATTTGTGGTCGGTGCCGGTGATGGCCTCGACGGCGGCCTTGCCGTTGCCGACCAGTTTCACGCGATGCCCGGCCTTCAGCAGCGTAGCACGGGCAAGCATGGCGTTGATGTCGTTATCCTCGGCGATCAGCACGGACAGACCCCGCCGCCGGCTGCCAGTGGCGCGGGCCGATGGTGCGCCGCGATTTTCCGGCTGCGGCTGGGTGAGGGCAGGCACGCTGCTGGTCAAAAGCACGCGCAGCAACGTTTCGCCACGCACCGGCCTCGCCAGAAAGGTGGCGTAGCCGCTGGCGCGGAAGTCGCCCAGCATGCCGCGGTCGGTCGGGGCGATCAGTGTGATCGCCTCGCAATCGGCAAAGCCGCTCTGGCGAAGGCGCTTGAGCAACCTGCCGTCGCCTTCCTCCATGGCTGCATCGACCAAAAGCACATCGCAGCCTTCAGCGAAGGACGTCGCCTGGGCGGCGGTCGCGGCGAGATCGACCTTGCCGCCATTGGCGCGGATGGTGCGGGCGATGGCGTCGGCCTCGATGGTGTTCTTCGACAGGATCACGGCGCGCCGCCATGACAGCGCATCCTGACGGCTCTGCGGCGGCTCGGTGGCCGATATTGCAGGGATTTCGAAGACGAATTCCGAACCCTGGCCGAACTGGCTCGACACCGAAATCGTGCCGCCCATGGCGATCACCAGACGCCTGGAGATGGCAAGACCGAGCCCGGCGCCGCCATGCGCGCGGGTCGACGTGCCGTCAGCCTGTTCGAATTCCTCAAAGATGCGCTCCAAGTCGTCCTCGTGCAGGCCGGGACCGGTGTCGGTGACGGTGAAGCATATGCGGTCGGTGGTTTCGGTGCGGGCACGAGCGATGCTCACCAACACGCCGCCGCTGTCGGTGAACTTGATGGCGTTGCCGATGAGGTTGAGCAGCACCTGCCTGACTCTTCCAGGATCGGCTGATATCATCTGCGGCACGTCGGGTTCGACATGGCAGCCAAGGCCGATATTCTTGGCGAAGGCGCGCGCCGCCAGGAGTTCTACGATGTTGTCGGCGATCTCGCGCACCGACATTGGCTGTGGTTCGGGATCGAAGCGGCCGGCCTCGATCTTGGAATAGTCGAGCAGGTCCTCGATCAGCGCCAGCAGCGCGCTGGCCGAGGTCGAGATGGCGCCGACATAGGTTCGTTGTTGCGGCGAGAGCCCGGTGTCCGCCAGCAGCTTGGCCATGCCCATGATGCCATTCATCGGCGTGCGAATCTCGTGGCTGACGGTGGCGAGGAAGCGCGATTTGGCCTGGCTTGCGTATTCGGCTCGCTCGCGGGCGGTGATCAGCGACGTTTCGGCGTGCTTGCGTGCTGTAATGTCGCGGGCGATGGCCCGATGCGAGACAGCACCGCTCTCCTTGTCGCGCACGGACAGTTCGATCCATGAGAACCAGCGCGGGCCGCTCGCTGTGCTAATGGCGACGTCAGTGGAGCTCAGGCATTCATGGTCGGAAAAAGCGGCATCGGGAACGATGCCGACGTCGATGCCGAATTCGGCCAGGGCCCTGCCGGCAAGGTCGCGCTGGTCGGCTCCGACAAGCTCGGCGAAAACCTTGTTGGCATAGACGATGTGGCCGTCACGGTCGCGATGGACGACGAGATCGCCAAGCGCGTCGATCAGCCCGCGAAAGCGTTCCTCGCTCTCCTGCATCTCCCAAACGCGGTCGGCCAGGCTCTCAACCTCGGCGCGGCTGCGCGCTGCGGTCTCGCCAAGGAGCGCAACCGTGCGGCGCTGCGTGCGCCTGGCACGCAGATGCACGACGAGGCCTGCCATGCCAGTCGCCAAAAGGCCGACGGTGATGAAGATCGGCGCGCCGGTCAGATGCGACAGGCCTGCCAGCACGACGATGGCGACGAGCATCAGGAACGGCAGGCCTTCGCGATTGGCGGCGGGCAGTTCAGGCGCCAGTGGCGGTGCCGCGATATGCTGCCGGCTTGGCGCCTCCGGGCCGACCCCGTCGACGCTTTCGGCGCTCTGCGTTTCTCTGATGGCGGATTCCGTGACCATGCGGAAACCCTTGCCAGACAGAGATTATGGAAAATTGCGGCGGATCGTTCGAATTTTAGCGGTCGCGTGGTTTTTGCCTCTCCGCTCCTAAAAATCGGAGAAGGAAGAGCTCACATGTCCACCACCACACGACCGCGGATCTTGCCCTCGACGATGTCGTGTGCGGCGTCGATGATGCCATCGAAGCCAATGGTCGTGGACAGGCTGGCGAGCTTCCGGAGGTCGAGGTCCGTGCCGATGCGGCGCCACGCCTCCATGCGGACGGTTTTTGGCGCCATCACCGAATCGATGCCGAGCAGACAGACGCCGCGCAGGATGAACGGGGCGACGCTCGCCGGCAGATCCATGCCTCCTGCCAGGCCGCAGGCGGCGACGGCGCCGCCATAGGAGGTCATCGAAAGGACGTTGGCCAGCGTGTGACTGCCGACCGCATCGACGCCGCCGGCCCAGCGTTCCTTGGCGAGCGGCTTTGCCGGCTGGGCAAGCTCTTCGCGCGAAATCACTTCCGAAGCGCCCAGGTCGGTCAGGTATGGACTTTCAGCGCTGCGGCCGGTCGAGGCGATGACGTGATAACCGAGGCTGGACAGAATCGAAACCGCGACCGAGCCGACGCCGCCGGCCGAGCCCGTCACCACGACCGGGCCGCGATCCGGCACGATGCCGTGCCGTTCCAGCGCGATGACGCAAAGCATGGCGGTGTATCCTGCCGTGCCGATCGCCATCGCATCATGCGGGCTCATGCCCTGGGGCAGTGGCACCAGCCAATCGCCCTTGACACGGGCGCGCTCGGCATAGGCGCCAAAATGCGTCTCGCCGACGCCCCAGCCGTTCAATATGACCTTGTCCCCCGGGCGCCAGTCGGCATTGGAAGACGAGATGACGGTGCCGGCGAAATCAATGCCCGGCACCAGCGGCCAGCGGCGGATCACCGGCGCCTTGCCGGATATGGCGAGGCCATCCTTGTAGTTCACCGTCGTCGCCTCGACGGCGACGGTGACATCGCCTTCCATCAGGTCGGCTTCTGTAAGGTCGGTGATCGCGACCGACTGCTTTTTCTCGGCGTCGCGCGAAACGAGGATGGCTTTGAAGGTTTCGGGCATGTCTCTCCTCGGGCTTCTTGAATGGGACACTGTATGGCGGCAGAAGGCCAGGTCAATCGCCAGGTCGGTCGCCAGTTTAATCGCTTGAGGGCTTGGCCTCGCGCCGCCAACCAATGAGTTCGTCGAGGACGACCACCACCGCACCGACCGCGATGAAGGCGTCGGCGAGGTTGAAGATGGCGAACGACCATATTGGGGTGTGAAACAGGATGTAGTCGATCACGTGACCATAGGTAACGCGGTCGAACAGATTGCCGAGCGCGCCGCCGACGATCAGCGCAAAGCCGATGCGGGTAAGCACGTGGCTGGGCGGAGTGCGGGCCGCGAGATAGAGCACGAAAGCGACTACGAAAGCGGCGATGACCACCAGGCCGGTGTCGCCGAAGGACGAAAACATCGAGAAGGCAATGCCGGTGTTGTAGGTGCGATACAATGCCAGGAACGGGACAAGATCGACCTTTTCCTGAAAAGGGAGGCCGGTCTCGACCAGATGTTTCACCCACTGGTCGAGCGTTACCGCGGCGGCGACCAGCACGACGTAGGGCAACCATGATTTTGCCGTGGGGGATTTCAGCATTCGGGATGTCACGGTCAGGCCTCCGGGGCAAGTTTCAGCGCGCCGCGCCGGATCTCGAACAGCATGATGCCGGTGGCCACCGCGAGATTGAGCGAATCGGCCCGACCGGACTGTGGAATCCGCAGCAATCTGTCGCAGCTTTCGGCCAGGCTTTCGGGCAGGCCCTGCTGTTCGTTGCCCATCATCAGCAGCACCGGGCCTTTGGAAAAGTCCACCGAACGGTAATCTACCGCACCCTTCAGATGTGTGCCGACAACGAGGCCAGGAAAGCTTTTTCGCCACGCAAGGAAGGCTTCCGGCGTCGCCTTGGCGACCGGCACGGCGAAGATCGAGCCCATCGTGGCGCGCACGGTCTCGACGGAAAAAGGATCGGTGGTCTCGCCAACCAGGATGATGCCCTTGGCGCCAACGGCATCGACTGTGCGGATGACGGTACCGAGATTGCCAGGGTCGCGCACGCGGTCGAGCGCCACCCAGACATCGCCGTCTTGAGCGCGGATGTCCTTCAGCGGCAGGAACTTTTGCGAAAAGACGCCGACCACCATTTGCGGGTTGTCGCGGCGGGTGATGGCGACGAGCACTTTTTCCGAAACTTCGAGCACGGTGCCGCCGGCGGCAACCGTGCGTGCCGCGACCTTTTCGACCGCCGCGTTGCCGCGTCCGGCTTTGGCGAAGACCAGCGTCCGGATCGACCAGCCGAGGTCGAGCGCGTCGATGACCAGCTTCAGCCCCTCGGCCATGAAGGCGTTCTGCTGGTCGCGGTATTTCTTCAGCGAGAGCGCCTTGATGTCCTTGATCAACGGATTGGCAAGGCTGGTGACTTCCTTCACCTGCCCTGGCGCGCCGGCGTGCCGCTCGCTCACTTCAGGCCACCCAGCGCGAGAACAGCGAGGTGGACAGCGCCCGGCCAGCAGATTTCTCGCGGATAATCAGTTCGCCGGATTCGACCGTACCGCCCATGCCGGCAAAAGTGTCGCGCATCAAGGCATGGATGGCGAAGAAGGAAGCGCGGATCGAATAGGCGGTCAGCACGACAGCGAGCGGCTTCGGCGTCAGGATCGAACGGCAGAGGTCGGTCAGATCAGGCAGATCCTCGAACAATTGCCAGACCTCGCCCCTGGGGCCACGGCCATAGGCGGGCGGATCGAACATGACGATGTCGTAGCGGCTGCCACGGCGCTCCTCGCGCTCGGCGAATTTAAGGGCGTCGTCAACGATCCAACGGATCGGCTTTTGCGACAGGCCCGCCATCTCCTGGTTCTCCCTGGCCCAGCCGATCGCTTTCTTGGACGCATCGACATGGGTGACCTCGGCGCCGGCGCGCGCCGCCACCAGCGAGGCGAGGCCGGTATAGCCGAACAGATTCAGCACTTTGACCGGCCGCTTCGCCACCGCGATCAGCCCGGCCATGTGATCCCAGTGCGACGCCTGCTCGGGGAACACGCCGACATGGCGAAACGAGGTGAAACGGCCGAGATAATCGATGCCGTCATGCTTCATCGGCCAGGTTTCGCCGAGCGGCGTCCTGGGGAAGCGCCAGCGGCCGATGCCTTCCTCGTCGGTGTCGCCGGTGAAAATGGCGTCGGCGCGGTCCCAGTCTTTGGCCGGCAACGCTTTTTGCCAGATCGCCTGGCCTTCGGGCCGAACGATACGATAGGGGCCGTACTGCTCGAGCTTCTGTCCGGCGCCGCTGTCGAGCAGCGCGTAGTCGGCGTTGGGCGCCACTTCGAGGATCAGTGGCAGGTGCTCGGCGGGCAGGGCGCCGTCGCGGCGCGAAAGGACGCGCGGCGCGGCTTTCGGCTCGGTGCGGTTGCCCGATGCAGCGGTTCCGCGCGGTTCCGCCCCGCCCTTTGCGTACTGATGCGAGCGGCTGTCACGGCGTTTGTCGCGAAAAGGTTTCAAGAAGGGCATCTCCGGGGCGGCGTGGCCCGCTTCTGCCACAGCACATTCACCGGCGCAACAAACGCGGTTGCTGGACATTTCCGAAACGGTCAGCCGCGCTCGATGAAGAGCAGGGCGGCAATCAGCGATACGAAACCGACGGCCTTGAAGCCGGCGACGATCATATGGCCGGTTTCCCAGCGCAGTCGGATCGCTTCGAAATTCTCCGGAATCGGCCCAGGCACCCAGGTGGCCAGAATATCGTTCGCCGGCTTGACGAGAGCAAACCACATCGCAAGAGACACCGCATAGAGCACGGCAGCGGCCAACGCGTACCAGAACGCCGGTCGGTCATTGCGCAGCAACCATGCGAGCAGCACCGGACAGCCGATCGCGGCCACGTCCAGTGGCGCGCCGATGACGGCAAACAGCTGGAACTGGGCATTGAAGACAGTGGCCTCGCGCCAGAGCGAAGGCGACCATTTCGTCAGCCGAGGAGCCGATTCCAGGATATGGGCGAAAGATGGTCCAAGGCTGAGCGCCGCGACAACGGCCGCCAGGATGGACCAGAACAACAGGAACCCACGTATTTCCATAACGCCCGAACAACGGGGTGACGCCGGAGACGTTCCCCGGCGGAAGGGAGTAGGGGAGTAGGGCAGTAAGGCAGTAAGGCAGTAAGGCAGTAGGGCAGTAAGGCAATAAGTGAATAGGAAAGTATCACTTGCACGAAGTCGCTCGATTGGTACGGCTCCCCTACTCCCCTACTCCCCTACTCCCCTACTCCCCATCGCCTTGTACACCGCAATGCCGGCGGCGAGGTCTTCCAAGGCTGCGCCGACCGATTTGAACAGCGTGATCTCACCGGGGCTCTGCCGGCCCTGTTTCCGGCCGCGTGCCAATTCATGCAGGTCGGCGACGATGGCTTGCGCCTTCAGCACGCCCGAGGCCAGCGGCTGCACGATGTCGCCCGCCTCCTTGGTGGCGCCTGCCCTTGTATCGACGTAGACGCGGGCACGCGCAATCGCATCGTCGTCGCTTTCGCGCATGGCCGGCGTGAAGCCGCCGACAAGATCGACATGGGTCCCCGGTTTCAACAGCGCGCCCTTGATCAGCGGCGTCGTCGTGATCGTCGCCGACGAAACGATGTCGGCCTGGCCGAGTTCGGCGTCGAGATCGCTCACGGCAGTGGCCGCAAAGCCCTCGGCGCGCAATTCCGCCGCAACCTTTTCGGCATGGGCCGGCGTGCGGTTCCAGATGCGGATGGCGGTGATCGGCCGCACCGCTGAATGCGCCCTGGCGAGGAACGGCGACAGCGCGCCGGCGCCGACGACCAGCAGCCGCGAAGCATCCTCGCGGGCCAGATAGGAGGCGGCGAGCGCCGAGGCGCAGGCCGTGCGCCACTGCGTCAGCCGTTGGCCGTCGATCATGGCTTCAGGCTCGCCGGTCGCACCGTCGAGCAGGAGGTAAAGCCCCATCACCGCGGGTTTGCCCACGGCGTTGTTGTCGGGCGACACGGTGACGATCTTGACGCCGATATGGCCGCCTGCCGACGAGCCGGCGGCATTGAAGTCGGTCCAGGCCGGCATCAGGAGCAGGGTCGAGTCCGCGCCGTCGGGCCGTTCGACCGTATGGTGGTGCCTGACCGGCTGTACCGCGCCATCGCGAAAAGCCGCGCGCAGCGTTTCGACCAGGCCGGGAAAGGTCAGCGCCTGATCGACCTCGGCCGCCGAAATGCTCAGCATGGGAAAAACTCCGTCGAGAGAAATACGCCTGACGCATGACCGCGAAATCAGAAACGATTTTCCGCAAAGACCATGCGTTGTCAAAAAGATAGAGCGTCCTTTGCGCGTCCAAAAAGGGCGCGCGGCGGTTTCCGGCTCAGCCCGTCGGCTTCGGTAAGGAGGGGCCTTGTTGCGCGGCCGGTGCCCGGCTGACCGCCTGGCGCAAGTTCTCGGCCTCGACGCCGCGCTGGCGCGCCAGCTTGCGATAGCGGCCCTGCTTGATCCAGGTCGCCAGGCTGCCGACGATCATGCCGATGGCGAGGGCCAGGAACAGGAAGATGAAAAGCGGCAGCGTCATCGTCAGCGCCGGATTGCCTGGGTTGAATGGGTCCAGGGTGAAGGCAACCGGATCGCGGTTGGCGACCGCCAGCGCAATCAGAATGACGGCCAGCGGCACGAAGACCACGATGAGCATGAATCGATTGAACATAGAATTTCCTGTCGAAGGCGGGCTCTAGCGAAGGTCGGCCCACCTGAAAGGCCGGCATGGCGGATGAGCCCGCGCGGCGCTTATTTGCCGCTGTTCAGCCTTTCACGCAATTCCTTGCCGGTCTTGAAGAACGGCACCCATTTCTCCTCGACCTCGACGGATTCCCCGGTACGTGGATTGCGGCCGGTGCGGGCGGGGCGGTTTTTCACCGAGAAAGCGCCGAAACCGCGCAGCTCGACCCGGTTGCCTTCGGCAAGCGCGTCGGTGATCTCGTCGAAAATCGCGCCGACAATGTTTTCGACGTCACGCAGGAAAAGGTGCGGATTGCGTGTGGCGATGATCTGCACAAGTTCGGATTTGATCATGAGAAGGCTCCCCGTGAAAACACTGCGGTCAAATTATGAGGATGATTTTATTTGCTTTTTCACTCGTCTCAAGGGTGCCAGACGGAAACCAGACCGTCAAGAAACAAGCGATCGGCACCAAGTTCGTGAATGATGTCGCCGCCATAGTCGGGCAGGCCGAGCGCACTGCCGATGGTTCGCGCCATCGCTTTCGAGAACAGGAAGCCGCCGCTTTCCGCGTCCTTCCACTCCACCACCTTGAGCTTGGCGTCAACGCCCTTGGTTGCGAGCCAGTCGATCGCTTCGGTCTCGCCGCCGACCGCGTCGACCAATTTGTTGGCAACGGCCTGCCGGCCGGTGAAGATCGATCCGTCGGCCAGCGCCAGCGCCTCCGGTTTGGTCATCTTGCGGCGTTCGGCGACGATGCCGACGAACCAGTCGTAACTGTCGAGGATGAGCTTGCGGACCATGGTGCGCTCGTCGTCATTGGTCGGCTTGAAAGGCGATGGCGAAGCTTTCAACGGCGAGGATTTCACTTCCTCGAGCTTGACGCCGAGTTTGTCCATGAGGCCGCTGACGTCCGGATACTGGATCAGCACGCCTATCGAGCCGACGATCGACGATTTGCGCGCGACGATATGATCGGTCGCGGTGGCGATCATATAGCCTGCCGATGCGGCCAGCGTGCCGACCTGGGCCACCACCGGCTTCTCGGCGGCCAGCTTGCGCACTGCCTCGTAGATCGATTCGCCGCCGACGGTGGTGCCGCCCGGTGAATCGATCGACAGGATCACAGCTTTCACCCTCGAGGATCGACGGATGGCATCCAGTTGCTTGATCAGATCTTCGTCTTCGGTGATGGTGCCCTCGATCTTGACCTTGGCGATATGATCGACCGCCGCGCCAGTGAAGTCGTCGCCGTAGATCCAGGTCGAAAAGGCAATCAGCCCGGCGGCTGCGACAACAAGCGCTGCAACGCGCCAGAATGTCAGCTTGCGGCGCAAGCGGCGGCGGTCGATCAGGTCGTCGGCTCTCAGTACCATGGTCAGCCTCATAGTCGGTGGGAGCAGATGCTTTTAAAGCAACCGCCCGCGCCCGGCTACCGATTCCTGACGAGCTTGCGCCAAAGACAAGGTCTCCACGGTGGCGAGCCGGCGTTTTGAGAGAACATAAAAGACCAATCCACAGCCCCTAACGCTGTCGGCCCGTATCTGGTATGACGTGCAAGTTGTGCCGGTTTCATTTTCGTTTGTGCAACAGCAACCGTCACACTTTTGCGGTTTTCCTCCGCTTGTGCTTGCTTGAGGGCGCCGGCATCCCACCTATAGGGGTGCTTGGCGGCAGGGGTTTAGAAGAAAGCAGTTATGTTAGCGCGACCGATCGAACCGACCAACACCGAGACGGGGTTGGCTCCCCCGGACGTAGGCCCGGCGCGGGTCGACGCCTTTGGCATCGCCCAGCGCCACTCGCGCCGCGTGCGTTTCTTGAAGCTGGCGGTGCCGCTGGCCGCTGCCGCGATCGCGATCGCCGTCCCGGTCTATACCTATCTCGTGGCGCCTGGCTCAATCCAGGTCCAGGCCGACGCCAGCGCCTTCGTAAATGGCAAGCTGGTGATGGCCAACCCCAAGCTCAACGGGTTCACCAAGCAGAACCTGCCCTATTCCATGACGGCTTTGCGCGCCATACAGGAGGTGAGCCAGCAGGGCATCATCAATCTGGAGGGCATTGACGCCGAGCTGCCGATATCAACCGACAATGTGGCGGCCATCAATGCCTCGCACGGTAGCTTCAATCGTGACGGCAACACGATGAGCCTGACCAGCGATGTCACCATAACCACCACAGATGGCGTGGCGGCAAAGTTCAAATCGGTCTTTCTCGACATGGGCAAAGGCACTATGAAGACGAACGATCCGGTCGACGTCAGCCGTGGCGGGTCGCGGATTACCGCGGATTCGATGTCTGTCCGGGACAACGGCAAGATCGTGGTTTTCGAGAACAGAGTGCGTGTCAACATCGATCCCGCTAGCTTGAAGGCGGCAGAGGCAAGGAGCGGAGAATCCAATGCGGTTCAGTAGTTCGACACGGCTCGTGGCCGCGGCTTCGGCGTTGCCGGCTGTAGGGCTGGCCGCCCTGGGGCTGGCTTTGGGGCTGACTTTGGCGGCGGCGCCGGCTCTGGCGCAGTCCAGGACCACCAGCCAGCTGTCGGGCCTCAAACTGTCCGGCGACAAGCCCATTCAGATCGAAAGCGACAAGCTCGAGGTCCGCCAGGCCGACAGCGTCGCCGTGTTCACCGGCAATGTAAGCGTCGTCCAGGGTCCGACCTTGCTCAAGGCCGGCAAGATGACGGTCTATTACGTCAAGGATGCCGACGCTGCCGCCAAGGGTGAGCAGGCCGCCAAGGGTGGGCAGGCCGCAGGTGCCGCGATGACCGGCTCGGCCGACATCGACCGGCTGGAGGTCGCCAACAAGGTCTATATCAAATCGGACGACCAGGTCGCCACGGGCGACAGCGGCACCTTCGACATGAAGACGGAAGTGCTGGTGCTTTCAGGCAGCAAGGTCGTGCTCTCGCAAGGCGACAATGTACTGGTCGGCTGCAAGCTGACCGTGCAGATGAAGAGCGGTCTGGCCCAGGTCGACCCCTGCGGAGGTGGACGCGTCATGATGTCGATCACGCCGCCGAAGTCGGGAGCGGCGAACCCCTGATGGTCGACGTAGCATCGCTGTTGGCGCGTCTTCCAGGACGCGCCGCCAGCAAACTTGCGGCGCCGGCCGCAATTAACCTCGATCAGGTAAAATTCAAGGGAACCCTGATCGCCAAAGGCCTGACCAAGAGCTACAAGGGCCGCAAAGTCGTCAATGGCGTGACGATCGGCGTGCGCGCCGGTGAGGCGGTCGGACTGCTCGGTCCCAACGGTGCCGGCAAGACCACCTGCTTCTACATGGTCACCGGCCTGGTGCCGGTCGACGAAGGCACGATCGAAATCGACGGCTTCGATGTCACCTCCATGCCGATGTACCGCCGCGCCCGCCTTGGCATCGGCTACCTTCCGCAGGAGGCGTCGATCTTTCGCGGCTTGAGCGTCGAGCAAAACATCCGTGCCGTGCTCGAAGTGGTCGAAAAGAGCCGCAAGGAGCGCGAACGCAGTCTCGATGAACTGCTCGAGGAGTTTCACATCAGCCATCTGCGCAAGGCCCCGTCGCTGTCGCTTTCCGGCGGCGAGCGGCGGCGCCTTGAAATCGCGCGCGCGCTGGCGACCCGCCCCGCATACATGCTGCTCGACGAGCCTTTCGCCGGCATCGATCCGATCGCCGTCGCCGATATCCAGCAACTGGTGCGCCATCTGACGGCGCGCGGCATCGGCGTGCTCATCACCGATCACAATGTCCGCGAGACGCTTGGCCTGATCGACCGTGCCTACATCATCCATGCCGGCCAGGTGCTGACCCATGGCCGGGCCGACGAAGTGGTCGCAAACCCGGATGTGCGGCGGCTTTATCTCGGTGAGGGGTTTACACTCTAAAGCGCGTCGCATTTGAACGGATTCATGCCACGCGCTTTAAGTTATTGTTGCTTATGCATGTCGTTATCGCAAAACCGCTGCGCACTTTTGCGCGACATGCATTAAGCGTGAAAATTTCTGTCTAGACGCGATTTTTGACGCGAGACAGAGCTTTTTCTTCGATTTCTTGTCGGAATACGCACGGACAGGCGAGTTTTGATCACCGTCGCCTTGACAAGCAAAAGCCGGGCCAGTTTCTATGCCCAACTCCTTCCGGCAGTCCGGATGCGTAGACAGGGCGTTTGAAACCGAACCATGGCGTTGGCGGCAAAACTACAGCTACGACAGTCCCAGTCGCTGGTGATGACGCCGCAACTCATGCAGTCGATACGGCTGCTGCAGTTCACCCACATCGAACTGGAGCGCTTCATCGACGACGAGATCGAGCGCAATCCTTTGCTCGAGCGCGCCGAGCCGCAGGACGATGCCGTCAGCGACCAGGCGCAGAAGATCGATGCCGCGCCGGAAACGGCCACCGCCGGCGACTGGTTCGAGAAGGAGACGGCGTGGAGCGCCGAGGCGATCTCGGAAAAGCTCGATACTTCACTGGAAAACCTGTTTCCCGACGACCCCGGCACCATCGAGCGGCTCGGTCCCGACCTGACGGCCCAGTGGAAATCGGCATCCGGCAACGGTTCCGCATCCTCTTCCGACGGTTTTGATGTCGGAGACATGGCGGCCGGAGCCATCACGCTGCGCGAGCATGTCGCCGAGCAAGTTGCGCTTGCCTTCGCCGACCCGGCAGCACGACTGATCGCCAGCGAACTGGCCGATGGCCTCGACGAGGCCGGCTACATGCGCGCTGACATGGCTGAGATCGCCGCCCGTCTCGGCACCGACAGAGCGGCGGTGGCAAATGCGCTCGCGGTCTGCCAGACATTCGAGCCCACCGGCATCTTTGCCTGCGACCTCGCCGAATGCCTGTCGCTGCAGCTTGCCGTCCGCGACCGTCTCGATCCTGCGATGAAGGCTTTGATTGCCAATCTCGAACTGCTGGCCCGGCGCGATTTCCAGACCCTGAAACGGATTTGTGGGGTCGATGAGGAGGATCTGCTCGACATGCTGGCCGAGATACGTGCGCTCGATCCGCGTCCGGGGATGGCGTTTTCGGGCGGCGCCAGCGACGCGATCATAGCCGATGTCGAAGTGCGTGCGGCCAATGACGGGAGCTGGGTGATCGAACTCAACCCCGAAACGCTGCCGCGCGTGCTGGTCGACCATGTCTATTTCGCCCGGGTTTCGCCGCATGCGAAAAATCAGACGGAAAAGGATTTCCTGGCGGAATGCCTGCAAAACGCCAATTGGCTGACGCGCAGCCTTGACCAGCGGGCGAAGACTATCCTCAAGGTCGCCTCAGAAATCGTGCGCCAGCAGGACGCCTTCCTCGTCCATGGCGTGCGTCACCTGAGGCCGCTCAACCTGCGCACGGTGGCCGACGCAATCGGCATGCACGAATCGACCGTCAGCAGGGTCACCGCCAACAAATACATGCTGACGCCGCGCGGCGTGTTCGAACTGCGCTATTTCTTCACCGCCTCGATCGCTTCGTCGGGTGGCGGTGACGCGCACTCGTCTGAAGCGGTGCGCGACCGCATCAAGCAGCTGATCGACGAGGAGAAGCCCGCCGACGTGCTTTCCGACGACGCGATCGTGGATATGTTGCGGGAAAGCGGCGTCGATATCGCCAGGCGCACGGTCGCCAAGTATCGGGAGGGCATGAATATTCCCTCGTCGGTGCAGCGGCGGCGTGAGAAACGCGCTTTGGCCAGCGCCGGACGTTGAATCTCCGACGGAATTTCCACAGCGTAGCACTTCATTGACAAGCCGCAATGAAGTGGCTAGAAGCCCGCCCGCATGGGACGGGCTACTGCCCGCATGCGGATGGTCCGTCACGACGTTGGCCACGGGACGGTCAAGAAGGCGGCTTGTGATCAATCGGAAAAGTTCGGATTTAAAATCGGCGCAAGTGACGCCGCAAAGCTTGTGCGCTCAGACCACGGGTATAAACTCGGGACAGTTTGAAGCCTGAGCAAGGAAGGTCAGTATTCAGATGACACTGCGCATATCAGGAAAACACATGGATATCGGCGATGCGTTCCGTACGCGCATCAGCGACCGTGTCGGAGAAGTGATCGGCAAATATTTCGATCGGGGCTTTTCAGGGCAAATTGTAGTCGTCAAATCGGGGTCGCGCTACACGGCCGATTGCATGATCCGGCTGGATTCCGGCGCTTCGCTGCAGGCGACCGGTGAAGCGCAGGACCCGACGCTCGCTTTCGAGGCGGCGGCGGATCGCCTTGAGACCCGCCTTCGCCGCTACAAGCGTCGGTTGAAGTCTCATAATTCAGGCAACGCCAATGGCGAACCCACCGACGTCGCCTATACGGTGATGGCGCCGCTTGCCGACGATGACGAGGAAATACCGGAGAATTTCGCGCCAGCCATCGTCGCCGAATCAACCATGACGCTGCGGACCATGTCGGTGGCGTCAGCCGTGATCGAACTCGACGCCAAGGACAGCCCGGTCCTCGTCTTCCGCAACGCCGGAAACGAGCATCTCAACATCGTCTATCGCCGGCCGGACGGAAACATCGGCTGGATCGACCCGTCTACGACCAAGGTCGCGCAGGGGTGACGGCCAGGGCCGCACCGGGGTGACGGCCAAGGTCGCACCGGGGTGACGGCCAGGGCCGCACCGGGGTGACTGCCAGGGTCGCACCGGGGTGTCGGCCAAGGCCGCACTGGGATAAGGCACCAGCCGCACGCGAGAGTGAGGGCTGGCGACGGCAGGCGAACAAGGGATTTCAAGTATGGACCTGAGCGATCTTATCAACGTTCCGGCAATCTTGCCGGCGTTGAAGGCGAACTCCAAGAAGCAACTGCTGCAAATGCTGTCCGAAAGGGCGGCGGCGATTGCCGGCATTCCGGAAAGGGAGGTGTTCGACACCATCCTGCAGCGTGAACGGCTGGGCTCGACCGGTGTCGGCAACGGCATTGCCATTCCGCATGGCAAGCTGGCCGGGGTGAAGCGGATCGCCGGGGTTTTCGCCCGTCTGGAGACGCCGGTCGATTTCGAGGCTCTGGACGACCAGCCGGTCGATCTGGTGTTCCTGCTTTTGGCGCCCGAAGGCGCCGGGGCCGACCATCTCAAAGCGCTGTCGCGCATCGCGCGGGTGCTGCGCGACGCCGACACGGTGGCCAAGATCAGGGGCACCCGCGACGCCGCCGCGATCCACGCGCTTTTATCGGATACACAAGCCTCGCACGCGGCCTGAGCTTTCTCGATCAGTTCGGTTAAAGGGCCGCCGCGAGGCCCTCCCGTTCCAACCAGATCGCTACGCCGTCTTGTTAGTGGATGGCGACTTAGTGGATCGCGACCGGGATCAGGTCGTTTTCCAGGGCGCCGGCCAGCGCCCGCTCGCGAGCGTCCGAAAGCAGGATCGGCTGGCCGTTGGCGGCGAACAGCGCCCACAGTTCCAGCCCGGGCGCGATTTCGCCGAGGCCCGGGAAACGGCCGCGCAGATCGTCGCTCGACACTTTCCTGAGATAGGCGACCGAGCCTTCGCCGAGATGGGCGAATTCGCCGCTGGTCATGATAAGATTCTCGTCAGTTCTGGTCATTTAAGCCTCCTTGCCGCGAGGATCCCGTTCAAGGCCGCCTCGCATGAGAGCAATCGGTAAAAATCAGTCTTTCACCGATATGTTTATTTTCCGTACCAGCCGTTCGGACTCGGGCCGATCGAGGTCGATCGACAAAAGACCGTTCTTCAGCTCCGCCGCGATCACCCGCATACCGTCGGCCAGCACGAAACAGCGCTGGAACTGGCGCGCGGCAATGCCGCGATGAAGAAATTCACGCTCGGTGTCATCGTTCTGACGGCCGCGCACGACCAGCTGGTTCTCCTCCGTGGTCACATCGAGGTCGTTTTCGGCGAAACCGGCGACAGCGAGCGTGATACGCAGCCTTTCGGCCTTGCCGTCGGCACCGCTGAGGCGCTCGATGTTGTAAGGAGGATAGCTGTCACCCGACTTCGCCAGACGCTCCAGGGTCTTTTCCATCGCGTCGAAACCCAGGAGAAGCGGGCTGGAAAAAGGCGTCATTCGGCTCATGTTACACTGTCCTCTCAAGAGCGACATAAAGTGGAAAAACCCGTATGGCATTTTTCCCGGTGGTCTTGATATGGTCCGCCCGGCGGTCGAGTTCAAGCCGTCAAAATCCCCGCCCAAAAAGACTCCCTAAAAGGAATTGAAATGCCCCAATCCCGCAAGATCATCATCGACACGGATCCCGGCCAGGATGATGCCGTCGCCATATTGCTGGCGCTCGGCAGCGCCGAGCTGGAGATCGTCGGTATGACCGCCGTCGCCGGCAACGTGCCGCTGAGACTCACCGAAAAGAATGCACGCAAGATTTGCGAACTGGCCGGCCGGCCTGACATCAAGGTCTATGCCGGCGCCATCCGGCCGCTGGCGCGCGAACTGGTAACCGCCGAGGAGGTGCATGGCGAGACCGGGCTCAACGGACCGCAATTGCCCGAACCGACAATGCAGCTACAGGACCAGTACGCGGTCGATTTCATCGTCGAGACGCTGATGAAGGAAGAGAGCGGCACAATCACCCTGTGCGCGCTCGGGCCGCTCACCAACATCGCGCTGGCGCTGATCCGCGAGCCGAAGATTGCGCCGCGCATCAAGGAAATCGTGCTGATGGGCGGCGGCTTCTTCGAAGGCGGCAACGTCACCCCGACCGCCGAATTCAACATCTATGTCGACCCGCATGCCGCCGATGTCGTATTCAAATCCGGCATTCCGATCGTCATGATGCCGCTCGACGTCACCCACAAGGCGCTGACCACCGCCAAGCGGACCCAGGCCTTCCGCAAGCTCGGCACCAGGGTCGGCACGGCTACGACGGAGATGCTGGAATTCTTCGAGCGCTTCGATGAGGAGAAATACGGCACCGACGGCGGCCCGCTGCACGACCCTTGCGTTATCGCCTATCTGTTGAAACCCGAGCTGTTCAGGGGCCGCAACTGCAACGTCGCTGTGGAAACCGCCTCGGAGCTCACCATGGGCATGACCGTGATCGACTGGTGGGGCGTGACCAAACGGCCGAACAACGCCATGGTCATGCGCGACATCGACCACGATGCGTTGTTCGCCCTGCTGCTGGAAAGGCTGGGCCGGCTTTAGCGCTTCTTCCTTCTCCTACAGGGGAGAGGGAAACTTCTCCTACAGGGGAGAGGGAAAAGAGTGCCGCTCACTTCGCCTTTGAAAACGCCAGCCATAGGCCGCCGCCGACCAGAAAGCTGCCGCTGATTCTGGACAGCAGCTTGACGCGGCCGGCCGAAAGCAGGCGTCCGGCGCGGCCGGCGGCCAGCGCGTAGGTCGAATCCGATACGGCGGCAAAGATCATGGCGGTGAGGCCCATCACGCCGATCTGCAACCCATAGTTGCCGTCAGGGGCGATGAACTGCGGAAAGAAGGCGCCGAAGAACACCAGCGTCTTGGGATTGCTGATCGCCACCAGCAGGCCCTGCAGGAAGAAGCCGCCGCGCGGTGTCTTCGCCGATCCGTCGGCGTTCAGTTTGCCCTTGGAGCGGAACATCTGCACACCCATCCAGATCAGATAGGCGGCACCGATCAGCCTGACCCATTCGAACCAATGGCCCATTCCGGCGATCAGCGAGGTCAATCCGATGCCGACAATGGCGATCATGATCGCCAGTCCGGCCTGCGTGCCGGCGACGTTGGCGAGGCCGGCGCGAGCGCCATGGCGGATGCTGTTGGCGATGATCAGAGTGACCGTCGGTCCGGGTACCAGGATGATGACAAGGCAGGCGACGAGATAGGTGGCATAGAGTTCCAGCGACATGATTTCCTCGACAGTATGCGGCTTCGCGACACGGCTGACTGCGATCAATGCATGACAGTAACGCGGCTGCAAGCCGGCAGGAGATGTCGCCGGCAACCTTGACCTGGATTTTAGGCTCCAGCCAGCCACGGTAGCGTCGTCTCGTAGGCTGCCGCCGCTCTCAGCACGGCCATATCGCCGCGCGGCCGCCCGATCAATTGCATGCCCATCGGCCTGCCTCTGCCATCGAAGCCGGCCGGTACGTTGACCGCCGGGCAGCCGCCCAGCGTGGCAAGCGCCGACACCTGCATCCAGCGGTGATAGCTGTCCATGGCACGCCCGGCCACCTGGGTCGGCCAATGGGTGAGGACATCGAAGGGAAAGACCTGGGCGGTCGGCAGCGCGATCAGGTCGAAGCGGTCGAAGAGCGACAGCAAAATTCGATGCCAGGACGAGCGCCGCACCGTGGCGGCGTGGATCTGAGGCGCCGTGAGTTGCAGCGCCTGTTCCACCTCCCACACGGCCTCCGGCTTCAAAAGACTGCGTTTCACGGCATCGTCGTAATGCGCCTTGAGCGCACAACCGCTGCTCGCTTGGCGCAGCGTCACAAAGGCCTGCCACAGCGCTTCGAAGTCGAAATCCGGCACCAGCGCTTCGGTCTGAAAGGATGCCTCGGCGAAGCGGCCGAGAGCGGCCTCGCAAAGCTCAGGGATGCCGGGTTCGACCGGCAGATGACCGCCGAGATCGCCGAGCCAGGCGATGCGGCCGCCGGCCGCCGGCGTTTGCAGCCCTTCGAGGAACGACCCGGCCTTGTGATGCGAGAGCGGCGCGCGAGGGTCGTAGCCAGCCTGCTCGTCGAGCAGCAACGCCATGTCGCGCACGCTGCGGCCCATCGGCCCTTCGACGCCCATCTGGGCGTGGAAGACGTCAAGCTCGGGGCCGGCCGGGACTAGCCCCTGCGACGGACGGAGGCCATAAACGTTGTTGTAGGCGGCCGGGTTGCGCAGCGAGCCGCCGAAGTCGCTGCCGTCGGCGACAGGCACCATGTCGAGTGCCAGCGCGACCGCCGCGCCGCCGCTCGAACCGCCGGCGGTCAAGGCCGGATCGAAAGCATTGAGCGTCGGGCCGAACACGGTGTTGTAGGTGTTGGAGCCCAGGCCGAATTCGGGAACATTGGTCTTGCCGATGATGAGGGCGCCGGCCTTGCGAATGCGCTCGACGAAGAAATCGTCTTCCTGCGGCACGAAATCGGCGAAGATTGGCGAGCCGAAGCTGGTCCTGAGCCCCTTGGTCTGCGCGAGATCCTTGATGGCGATCGGCAGGCCGAACAGCGGTCCGGCATGCCCTGCATGCGCCAGGTGGGCGTCTGCCCTGTCGGCCTCGCGCAAGATGTCGGCACGGTCGCGCAGCGAAACGATGGCATTGACCAGCGGGTTACGGCGTCGATCCGGTCGAGGAATGACGTCACCACCTCGCGCACCGACAACTGCCGGCGCCGGATCGCCTCGGCAAGATCCACCGCGGACAGGCGGCAGATATCGCCGGCAGGCGGCACGGGGTGTTTTGTGGCCGGACGCATGGCTCTCACCTGGCTGGCGGATTTTGGAGCGCCGCCTCGACTTCCTTCGCCAGCGGGATTGCCGGCTGGGCGCCGGGCTTCAGGCAAGCGAGAGAACCAGCGGCTGCAGCACGGGTGAGCGCCTGGTCGAGCGGCAGGCCGGATGACAATCCGGCGGCGAAATAGCCGCAAAACGTGTCGCCGGCGCCGACCGTGTCGACCGGAGTGATGTTCAACGCCGGAACCATCAGAAGATCGGCTGGCGTTGCGGCCAGAACGCCGTCACCGCCGAGCGTGACGACGACTGTGCGGCTAGTCTTCCCGGCGTAATCGCGCATCCGCGCCGGGCGATCGCGACCGCTCAGCGACAGCGCCTCGCCATAGAGATCGAATTCGGTTTCGTTGGCGACGACATAATCGGCCTTGGCGAGGAAGGCGGCCGCCTCTGCGCGGAACGGCGCCGTGTTGAGCACGGTAACCGCGCCTGCCGCCCGTGCCGCGTCCAGTGCTGCGTCAACAGTCTGCAGCGGGATCTCCTGCTGCAGGAGCACGACATCGCCCTTCTTCATGAAAGCCTTGGAGAGGTCGCCTGTGACGACCGAATCATTGGCGCCCGGCACCACGGCAATGACGTTCTCACCGTCGTCGGCGACCATGATCAATGCCGTGCCGGTCGAGGCGAAGGTTTCACCGACACCGGACAGGTCGATCTTGCCGTCCCGCAACAGCGCCAGCGCTTCGTTGGCGAAATTGTCCTTGCCGACCGCGCCGACCATGCGCACCCTGGCGCCGGCGCGCGCGGCGGCCAGCGCCTGGTTGGCGCCCTTGCCGCCGGGTGCGGTGGCGAAACCGGAGCCACGGACCGTCTCGCCGGGTGCCGGCAAGCGGTCGACATTGGCGATAAGGTCGAGGTTGATCGAGCCGACAACGATGATCAAGTGGCGCCTCCCTGCTGACGCATCGTGCTTTCCGAAAACCGGAATCGATTTTTGGATAGCACGATGCGTAGATTAAAGTGTTAGAGCGTACTTTGTGCGTCCGAATGGGACGCACGTCGCTCTAATTGCGCGGGAAGCTACTCCGTAAGGCCGCCGCTTGCCAGACCGTGCGAGCTAATCGCGTCAGGTTTGAGCGCGCTTCTCAGTGCAACTCCGGCGTCGACGATTGGCGCGCGGTTTCAAGAGCCGACCTGTCCCGCTTCCCAGCCAAGGATGGCGCGTTTGCGGGTCAGGCCCCAGTGGTAGCCGGTGAGCGCGCCGGACTTGCCGAGCGCCCGGTGGCACGGCACTACGAAGGACATCGGATTGGCGCCGACAGCGGCACCCACCGCCCGGCTGGCGCTCGGTGCGCCGATGCCGGCGGCGATGGAGGAATACGTGCAGGCCTTGCCCATCGGGATGCGCAGCAGGGCCTCCCAGACGCGGACCTGGAAGTCGGTGCCGATCAAAACGACGCGCAGCGGCTGGTCGGCGCGCCACAGCGCCGGATCGAAGATGCGCGCCGCATAGGGCGCCGTCGCGGCCATGTCCTCGATATAGGTTGCGTTCGGCCAGCGGCCGGACATGTCGGCGAATGCCGTGCGCTCGTCGCCGGCATCGCTGAAGGCGAGGCCGGCAAGGCCGCGGTCTGTGACCATGATCAGGGCGATGCCGAAAGGCGAGATATGATAGCCGTAGCGGATCGTCAGCCCGGCGCCGCGCGTCTTGTAGTCGCCCGGCGACATCGCTTCGTGGGTGACGAAAAGGTCGTGCAAGCGGCCGGGGCCTGACATGCCGACCTCGAAAGAAGCCTCGAGCAGCGGCATGCCGGAATCGAGCAGTTTGCGCGCGTGGTCGAGCGTGACCGCCTGCAAAAACGCTTTGGGCGACAGGCCGGCCCAACGGGTGAAGAGCTTCTGCAGCCCGGTAGGCGTCTCGCCGACTTCCGCGGCCAGTATTTCGAGCGACGGCTGGTCACGATAGTCAAGGCTGATCTTCTCGATCGCGCGCCGAACAACTTCGTAGTCACCGCCTTCTGGTGTGATGTCTTGCTTCAGAATAGCTGTCTGTGCGTTCATCGGACTATCTCCTTGACCGTGAATATCGTCCTTCGCGGCTCCGATCACCACCCGAAACTTGCCTCCTCGTCATGTGCACCCAGCTTCGAGCAAGGAGCCGACGATGGCTGGCAAAAAGGTTCATCCCAGCAAGGAGAAGTAGACGCTGCCGATTACCGTTTTTGGCCGATGACCGGTTATGAGGCACTGCAGAACCGGTTCGCGAACGAGGCGGTTCGCTCACATCAGCGCGCTTTCGCCGTCGCCAGGGCGCGCGAAAAGGCTGACGCAAAGCTCTCGCGGTCGTTGGGATTGAGGAAGCCGCCGATCGGGACATTCTGGCCTTGTGCTTCCACCGCCATCCTGGTGATGCCGATTTCGGCGTGGCGGGCGACCGAAAAACGCGCCCAGAACGGATTGAAGCGATGTGCTTCCGATTTGCCTGATGGCGCGGTCTTGCGGATGTCGAGGCTGGTGCGCGAGACCGACACTTCCTCACGGGCGCGGGCGGCACGATAATTGGCGCGAAAGGCGATGTAGACGGCGATGACGTCGAGACCCAGGAAGCCGAACACCGGCCAGGCGCCGCGCGACAGGAAAAACGCTCCGGTGACCAACGAGCCGATCAGCAGGGCGCCCATCAGGATGGCAAAGCCGGTTTTGCCCAGCGACCGATGCGGTATCAGCAACGCCTGGAAGATTGGCTCGTCGGCCTGAAATGAGGCGTTTGTGTCGCTCATGCCGGAATATTATAGGAAGGGGATGACGAGCCCCAAGTCCAAAAATCCCTCTACACCCAAAAATGAACTGCTCCCCGGCCGACGCGACGGATCGAACGCCAAACCGCGTGCCCGGCCGGTACGGTCCCATTCGCTTTACAGTCCGGCCGAAGTGCACGAGATTTTCCGACGCTTCTCCGTTCAGCGGCCCGAACCGAAGGGTGAGCTCGAACACGTCAACGCCTTCACGCTGCTGGTGGCGGTGGTGCTTTCGGCACAGGCGACCGATGTCGGCGTCAACAAGGCAACGCGGGCGCTGTTCAAGGTCGCCGACACGCCGCAAAAGATGCTGGCTCTCGGCGAAGCCAAGGTCGGCGACTATATCCGGACCGTTGGGCTCTGGCGCAACAAGGCCAAGAACGTCATCGCGCTGTCGGAGGCGCTGATCCGCGACCATGGCGGCGAAGTGCCCGACGATCGCGACCAACTGGTCAAGCTGCCGGGCGTCGGGCGCAAGACCGCCAATGTCGTGCTCAACATGGCCTTCGGCCAGCACACGATGGCGGTCGACACACATATCTTTCGCATCGGTAACCGGCTGCGGCTGGCGCCCGGCAAGACGCCGGAACAGGTCGAGCAGGGGCTGTTGAGGATAATTCCGGAGGAATATATGCGCCATGCCCATCACTGGCTGATCCTGCATGGTCGCTATGTCTGCAAGGCGCGCAAACCGGATTGCCCGATCTGTGTCATCGCCGACATCTGCAAGGCCGAGGAGAAGACCAATGATATTCCGGCGCCGCTGGTCGAAATTGCGCCGCTCGAACCGTTAAGCGAAATTCAGTAGCCGTAGCCGCGCGCCATCGCCGCGGCGAAGACCGGGATCAGCAGGAAGATCACGGCTTCGGCGCGGACATAAGTTCGAACGGATGCAAGTTGCGCTGCCGGCACCTGAAAGCCGGGGTTGGCCGGGGCCTGCCTGCTCCAGGACGCAAAGCGGACCGTCGGGATGATCGACAGCAGGCCGACGGTGACGAAGGCCGCCATCTTTGCCCAGAACACCCAGTTGTAGACATAGAATTCCCAACCCTTCAGGCCGTAGATGACGCGTCCGATGCCGACGACGATGATCAGCATGGCGATGATGCCGTAATGGCGATCGATGCCGACAAGCCGCCGAAGCGTCGTGGCGGGCAGATCGCCGCGGATCAGGACAAATTCGGCGCCGATGATGCCGGCCAGTGAAAACACCAGCAGATGATGAAAGATAGCAAGCAGAAGATCCGTGGTATCCATGCCCTTTTCCCTCCGTCGTACGGCACAGCGGACGCTGAATCAGCTGCTGGTGAAAAGTAGCACCGCTGGGCAGGATTCACATTGGGCTGGAAGATGATCTGCACAGGCTTTGGCTCTTGTCTGGTGCAGGCGATTTGGATCTCTGTCGCATATCGCTGTCCCCCAGAACCGCCGAGCACCCCCCGGGGAGGCAAACTAACGCAACCGAGGCACGACACATGATCAATCCACAGGCGCTTGTCGCTCCCGTCATTGAAACGCCGCGCACCGTGCTGCGGCCGCACCAACTCGACGATTTCGATGCCTATGTCGCCATGTGGGCCGATCCGGAGATCACCCGCTTCATCGGCGGCAAGCCGCGCACGCGCGAGGAAAGCTGGATGCGCTTCCTGCGTCATGCCGGCCTGTGGTCGCTGCTGGGCTACGGCTTCTGGGCGATCGAGGACAAGGCATCCGGCCGCTTCATCGGCGAGGCCGGCTTCCACGATCTGAAGCGCGACATGGTGCCGTCGATCGAAGGCGTTCCGGAAGCCGGTTGGGCGCTGGTCCCGAGCGCACATGGCAAAGGGTTCGCCAGCGAAGTCGTCAGACTGGCTCTCGCCTGGGGCGACGAGGCATTCGGGCGCGCAAGGACCGTCTGCATCATCGATCCGGAAAACACCGCTTCGCTGAGCGTCGCGGCCAAATGCGGCTATAGCGAAGTGTTGCGGACCACCTATCACGACAATGCGACGATTCTGCTGGAACGGCAGCCCTAGGGTTGCGGCCTGTCAGCCTGTGGTTCTGATCGGGCCGGGCCGAGGCTTTCTAGGCTTGCCGCTTCAGCACCGGGCCTTCCGCTGCGGCACCGGCTTTGCTGGCAGCCTGTTCGAGCATCGAGGCGTCTTCGCCGAAAGCGCGGGTGGCGCGCGCGGCCGCCTCGATCAGCGGATTTTTCATGCGTTGCAGAAAGGCCGCGTCGACGCGTGTGCTCGGGCCGGACAGCGTCAACGCACCGAGCAGGGTGTGCCCCGGCCCGAACACTGGTGCCGAGACGCCCGCCGTCTCGGGGTCGCGATCGCCGACCGACAAACAATGGTAGGTTTTGCGGATCGTCTCGTATGGCTCGCCCTGCTGACCGGAAAACGCCGCAAGCACGCGGCCGCCCGTACCAGCCAGCAGGGGCAGCACGTCGCCTTCCCGGATGGTGTAGCGGATCGGATGCTTGGACTCGACGCGGTAAAGACAGGTGCGCATGTCGCCCGAACGGACATAGAAAGCGACGCTTTCCCAGCTTCGCTCAGCCAGATCTCGCATGATCGGCAGCAGGATGTCGATCGCCACCACCGAACGCTGGTATACCGCGCCCAGCCGAAAGGTAGCAGGGCCGACACGGTAGCGGCCGTCGTCGAGACGCTCCAGCAATTGCCCGCGCAGCAACGAGTTCGCCAGCCTCAGGATCGTGCTCTTGTAGAGTCCGGTGCGCGCCGCGATCTCAGCCAGGCTGAGCGAGCGGTCGGCAGCAGCGAAAGCATCGAGGATGGCGATCGCACGGTCGAGCGCGGCAACGCCGTTGGTCGACGTAGGCTTGGATTGTGTTACGGTTATCCGCTTGACCACGTCGTTCCGTTCCCAGTTGGACAGAAGGGCCGATCGGAACAATTGTGCCGCATCCGGACAGTTCTGTCCAGCAGAATGCCATTCCGGTTGACAGAACGATACAAAGACTGCATGAATTTTTGTCGAGCGGGTCTGAATTCAGGCTACGTTGCTGGCAGGCACCGGAGGAGGTGTCGTGATTGGAGGAATCCCATGCTGAACAGACGCAGATTTTTAACGAGCACCGCCGCTGCCGGCGTCGCCGGTTTCGCAGCCTTGCATCTCTCGCCCGCTTTCGCGCAGGACGCACCGCAGATCCAGATCTTCGTGCCGGCAGCGCCCGGCGGCGGCTGGGACCAGACGGCGCGCACGATGGACCAGGTGCTGCGCAGTGAGAAGCTGATCTCCGGTTCGCAGATCACCAATGTCGGCGGCGCCGGCGGCACAGTCGGCCTGCCGCAATTCATCAGCCAGTGGAACGGCAAGGGCAACTCGCTGATGGTTGCCGGCATGGTCATGGTAGGCGCCATCATCGCCAACAAATCGGCCAATAATCTCACCGAGGTCACGCCGATCGCCCGCCTCACCGGCGAATTCGAGGCACTGGTGGTGCCGGCGGCCTCGCCGTTCAAGACAGCAGCGGATTTCGTCGCCGCCCTCAAGGCCGATCCGACCAAGGTTCCGGTGGCTGGCGGTTCGGCCGGCGGCTCGGACCACATATTGTTCGGCCTTATCGCCAACACGGTCGGTGTTCCGGCAGCCAACCTCTCCTACGTGCCGTTCGCCGGTGGCGGCGAGGCATTGTCGGCGCTTCTCGGCAACCAGGTCGCGGCCGGCATCTCCGGCTACGGCGAGTTCTCCGAACAGGTCAAGGCAGGCGCGCTTCGGCTGCTCGCCATTTCCGCGGACAAGCGCCAGGAAGGCATCGACGCACCGACGCTGAAGGAAGCCGGCATCGATGTCGAACTGTTCAACTGGCGCGGCGTCTTCGCACCGCCGGGCGTTTCCGATGCCGACAAGGCGGCGATGATCACGTTGGTCGAGACGATGGCCAAAAGCGAAGCCTGGGCCACCGAATGCAAAAACCGCAACTGGACGCAGATCCTGCTCACCGGCGACGACTATGCGAAATTTCTCGCCGAAGACACGGCTCGGATCGCAGCCATCCTCAAGGACCTCGGCCTTGCCTGATGTCCTCGGAGAGGGGCGGTAAGCACTGCCCCTTTCCGATGTTCGCCAGCCGCATGGACATACGATCCGGCGCGAGTGAAACTGCGGTGAGGTCGGCCGTGGGAGACCGGCTATCCAGGGAGGACGATTATGAGCACCAGCGACCAGCAGGCGGCGCCGCCGCGCCTTGCCGTGCCCGAATTGCTGATCGGCATCGGGCTTCTCGCCTGCGCCGGCGCAGTAGCCTGGCAGACGCTGTCGATTCCGGTGTCGCCGCTCTATTCCAAGGTCGGCCCGACCGTCTTCCCTTACATCACCATGATAGGCATGACGATCCTTTCCCTCCTGCTGATCGTCGCCGCCCTGCGGGGCGGTTGGCAGCCGGAAGAAGAAAAGGAAACGCCGACCGACTGGAAGGCGATGGGCATCGTCGCCATCGGACTGGTCGCGAACCTTGTTCTGATCCAGCCGCTTGGCTTCACCGCAGCCTCGGTGATCATGTTCGTTCTCATCTGCCACGGGTTTGGCAGCAGACATCCGCTGCGTGACGTGCTGCTCGGCCTGGTCCTTGCGCTTGCCGCCTATTTCGGCTTCGCCCGGGCGCTCGGCGTCAATATCGGCGCCGGCTTCATCGAGAACCAGCTGAACATCGGTCTCGATTCGGTTATCCATATGTTGAGAGGCTGAAGCCATGGAAACGCTCAGCAATCTCGCGCACGGATTTTCGGTCGCCTTTACGCCGGTCAATCTCATGTGGTGCCTGCTCGGCACGACACTGGGGACAGCGATCGGCGTGCTGCCCGGCCTCGGACCGGCGCTGACCATCGCGCTGCTTTTGCCGATCACCTATCAGGTGGCGCCGGAAGCGTCCTTTATACTGTTTGCCGGCATCTATTACGGCGCCATGTATGGCGGTTCGACGACATCGATCCTGCTCAACACGCCGGGTGAAAGCGCGACCATCGTCACTGCGCTGGAAGGCAACAGGATGGCCCGTTCCGGCCGCGGCGGCGCTGCACTTGCCACCTCGGCGATCGGCTCCTTCGTCGCCGGTACACTGGGCACGCTGGGTGTCGCCTTCCTGGCCCCGGTCGTGGTCAAATTCGCGCTGTCTTTCGGCCCGGCCGAATATTTCTCGCTGATGGTGCTGGCCTTCATCACGGTTTCGGCGGTGCTCGGCTCGTCGTCGGTGCGTGGCCTGACCAGCCTTTTCGTCGGCTTCGTCATCGGCATGATCGGCGTCGACCTGCAGACCGGGCAACCGCGCTTCACCTTCGGCATGAGCCAATTGCTCGATGGCGTCGACGTGATCGTCGTCGCCGTCGGCCTGTTTGCGGTCGGCGAGACGTTCTACATGGCCTCGCGCCGCTATGCCGGCAAGGACGAGATCGTGCCGCTGAGGGGCTCGCTCTACATGACAGCGGCCGAATGGGCACGCTCGTCGAAGGCTTGGTTTCGCGGCGCTCTGCTCGGCTTCCCGATCGGCGCCCTGCCGGCCGGCGGCGCCGAAATCCCGACCTTCCTGTCCTATGCAGTCGAGAAGAAGCTCTCCAAGCACAAGGAGGAGTTCGGCACGGTCGGCGCCATCGAAGGCGTTGCCGGACCGGAAGCCGCCAACAACGCATCGGCCGCCGGCGTGCTGGTGCCGATGCTGACGCTTGGGCTGCCGACTTCGGCGACGGCCGCGATCATGCTGTCGGCCTTCCAGAGCTATGGCATCAATCCCGGGCCGATGCTGTTCATGACGCAGGCCAATCTGGTCTGGGGGCTGATCGCCAGCCTGTTCATCGCCAACATCATCCTCGTCATCCTCAACCTGCCGCTGATCGGGCTTTGGGTGCGGCTGCTGAAAATCCCGGCGCCGCAGCTCTATGCCGGCATCCTGGTGTTCGCCACGGTCGGCACCTACGGTATTTCTCAGTCGCCGACCGACCTCGTCATCCTCTATCTACTCGGCGGGGCCGGATTCCTGATGCGGCGCTTCGATTTCCCGACGGCGCCGGTCATCATCGGCATGATCCTCTGGCCGCTCGCCGAAACGCAGTTCCGCCGCGCGATGACCATCTCGAACGGCGACTGGTCGGTGTTCTACAAACAACCGCTGTCGCTGACGCTGCTGACGCTGGCGTTCATCGGGTTGATCGGGCCGCATATCTACGCTTACATCGAACGCCGGCGCATGCGTGGACCGGAACACGTACCGGGCGATGCCTGACCTGTTTGTGACATCATGACCGATCTGCTGTCCGGCATCCGCGTCCTCGACTTGACCAATGTTCTGGCTGGCCCCTATTGTGCCTATCAGCTGGCGCTGCTCGGGGCCGATGTGATCAAGGTCGAGGCGCCGCAAGGCGGCGATCTGGCGCGCCAGCTCGGCGGCTCGCCGGAACTCAACAGCACCGGCATGGGCGCTTCGTTCCTGGCGCAGAACGCCGGCAAACGATCGGTGGTGCTCGATCTCAAGCAAGAGGCTGATCGCGAACGCTTCCTCGATCTGGTCGCCTCCGCCGATGCGCTGGTCGAGAATTTCCGCCCCGGCGTGATGGATCGGCTGGGCCTCGGCTATGCCAGGCTGAAAGAGGTCCGCCCCAGTCTTGTCTATTGCGCGATTTCGGGCTTCGGCCAGACCGGGCCGATGCGCGACAATCCGGCCTACGACCAGATCATCCAGGGTCTTTCGGGCATCATGAGCATTACCGGCACACCTGAGACCGCGCCGTTGCGTGTCGGTTATCCGGTCGCCGACACGCTGGGTGGGCTGGTTGGGGCGTTCGCCATCACGGCGGCACTTGTGAAGCAGAAGACAACAGGCGAGGGCGCTTTCCTCGACGTTTCGATGCTCGAATGCACGCTTTCCGCGCTGGGCTGGCCGGTCTCCAACTATCTGACGGCAGGCGTCGAGCCGCAGCCGATGGGCAACGAGAACATGACGGCGGCACCTTCCGGCACGTTTCGCACCGGCGACGGTCTGCTCAACATCGCCGCCAACAAGCAGGAGCAGTTCGTCACGCTCTGCCGGCTGGTCGGGCTGCCGGAGCTGGCGTCGGACCCGCGCTTTGCCGAGCGCGAGACGCGCAAGCGCAATCGCATCGCCTTGAAGGCGCTGATCGAGGATGCCCTGGAGAACAACTCGGCCGCAGCCTGGGAGGAGACGCTCAATCGCGCAGGCGTGCCGGCGGGCAGGGTGCTGACGATCCCGCAGGTGCTGGCCGAGCAGCAAGTGATCGAGCGCGAGATGACCGCCCGCTTCGATGGCATGCCGAAGATGGATCGGCCGCTGACCGTCGTGCGCGGCGGGTTCATGGTCGATGGCGCAGCGCCGTTGCCGGCCAGGCCGCCGCCAACGCTGGGCGAGCATATGAACGAGGTGTTTGCCAGTCTGCCGCCGCGCATCAAGACAAGAGCGCAGGCATGAGCGGCAGAACATGAGCAACGTCGGGAAAAAGACCGGCCGCGAGCGCGGCGAGGAATGGTGGCAGACCGATATCATCGAAATGCGCCCCGGCGTGATCCGGCTGCGCGGCTATGAGATCCAGGACCTGATCGGCCGCATCAGTTTTCCGGCGATGATCTGGCTGATGCTGCGCGGCGAATTGCCTGGTGAGGAGCAGGCGGCGCTGCTCGGCATCGCGCTGGGGGCAGCCGTCGATCACGGGCCGCAGGCGCCGTCGATCGCCATTGCCCGCATGGCGGCCACTTGCGGCGTCGGCATCAACAGCGCCATGGCTTCAGCCATCAATGTGCTGGGCGACGTGCATGGCGGCGCCGGTGAGCAGGCGCTTGCCTTCTATGGTGACATCGCTGCGGCAGTGGACGAAGGCGTGACGCTTGGCGATGCCGTCGTGGCGCGGCTCGATCGTTTTTTCGACGAGGAAAAGTCCTATGTGCCAGGGCTCGGTCACCGCTTCCATCCGGTCGATCCGCGGGCCCCGCGCCTCATCGAGATGACCCGCGATTTTGCCGCACGCGGCATCGTCAGTGGACGTTTCGCCGACATCGCCGAGGCTGTCGAGGGCGAGGTCGCGCGGCGCAAGGGCAAGAAGATCCCGCTCAACATCGACGGCGCCACCGCCGTCATCTATGGCGAGCTCGGCTTTCCGCCGCCGCTGACACGCGGTCTTTTCGTGCTGTCGCGCTCGGTCGGCATCCTGGCGCATGCGTGGGAACAGTCGCAACAGAGCGACCGCAACAAAGGACCACTGCCGCGCGAATGGTTATGGGCCTATACGGGCACGCCGGTGCGGCCTTTTCCTCAGGCAGAAGACGACGCCAACTGAGACCTTGGTCCAAGTTCGCCGGCGGGCGCTGGCTGGGGAATTTTCAGGTTCTTCAGTAGCGTTGAAAGATCGGGCTCGTCGATAAGCACGGCTGCGTCTGCCGGCGCCAGCCATGCCCGCTGCCGCCTTTTGGCTTCCTGCCAGTTGGCCAGTTCCTCCGTCACCGCCAGCAGGTAGACGGTGACGTCGACGCGGACGAAGCGGTTCGTCAGACGCTTCCAGTAGGAATAGGTGCCGGCCGGCTGCTTCAGCGTCTTGCCGAGGACGCCGGCTTCCTCCCGCGCTTCGATGGTGGCTGCCTTGCGCCCGCTCTTGCCCTTCATCGGCCAGCCCTTGGGCACGATAAAGCGCCTTGTCGATATCGAGGTGACCAACATCACCTCGACGTCGCCACTCTCGCTCAGCCGAAAGGGAATCGCCGCGACCTGACGGATCCGCTCGCCCTTCCTCGCCTTGCGCACGACCTTCTTCTTGGTGGCTGCCATTGCCGGCGATCCAATCAGGGCAGTGCCCAAGCGCAAAGGCACGTTGCGAAAATCAAAACCGCCCACGATGCTACTTTAAGTAGAGCGGCGTTCAAGCATATCGGCTAAGAAAACGCTGGGCCATTAGCGGCAGACGCTGATGAAGCGGCTGCCCGACCGCCGCAACTGGCAAGTAGGCTTCATCTGCGGCACATCAGGCCGTTGCGGCACGACCACGCGATCCTGGGCACGGTACTGCTGTTGCTGCTGCTGATATTGCTGCCGCCGCAGCCTGTTCTCCAGCATCTGCAATTCGCCTTGCAGGACCACCGTATTGCGATTGGCAGGAGTGACGTTCTGGGCGGAGACAGCCGCACCCGCCAGCATCGCTGTTGCCAGGGTTGCCAGCATCAAGATCGTCGAAACACGAAGCGGCGACATCCATCCATTCCCTTACGAAACAGAACCTTGGGCCCGCACGAAACAGAACCCTGCGATTATATAGGGCGTTTGTCTGATGATGCCATGGCTTAAACCTCACGCCGAAGCGGAATTGGCGCGCTGGCCAGTCAGGGCGCTAAGCCCGTCGACCGATGTGTACGAGGCCGACGACAAGAAGCTGGAGGGCATCCTGCAGTTCCATGCCTTTCAGGCCTGGATTGGACAGCATCGCACAGTCGAAAAGCGCGCTGCGTTCCCCGGAGCCGTTGGCCACGGCACGGCGATAGCCCAGCTGCGCGACTATTCGCGGAATGCGCGGCTGATCTGGTCGGTCAACGGCTTCATCAGAAACGAGATGACGGTGCGATCGGTCGTGCGCATGAACGCCTCCACCGGCATGCCCGGCTTGAGGCTTTCTGGATCCAACGAGCCAAGCTTGCCTTCGTCAAGCCTGATCCGCACGGTGTAGTAGGATAGTCCGTTTTGCTCGTCTTCGATGAGGTCGGGAGAAACCGTTGCTACATGTCCTTCGATTTCCGGCGTGACCTGCTGGCTGAACGCCGACAGTCGCAGATGGACAAGCTGGCCGGGCTGGACCTGATCGATGTCTTGCGGCGCGATGCGTGCGTCCACAGTCATTTCGTCAGCGGTCGGGACAATCATCATGATTGGCTCGCCGGCAGTGACGACGCCGCCGACCGTATGGATCGCAAGCTGATGCACCCGTCCGTTCTGGGGTGAACGAATATCGGTCTGTCTAAGCAATTCCTCCGCGGCGATCTTTCGTTCTGCCAATTCTGTGGTTCGAGCCTCGGTTTCGCGTAATTCTTTCGCGACCTCGCTGCGCCAATCCTGCTGGATCTGGATGATGGCCATTTCCGTTTCACTGATTCTGCCGTTCGCTTCGGCTATCGCAGCGACGAGCTGGCCGCGCCCTCCCTCGATCTGGGCCTCGCCCCGCTCCAGGTCCAGCAGACGCGACCGCTGGACGAGTTTCTTTTGCCAAAGGCCCCTGACGCCCTTGATCTCGTCGCGGACCAACGCAATCTCGTGCTCCTTGGCCGCTCTTTGTGCCTCGAGGCCCGATATCTCCTCCCTGAGCTGGCTCACCCGTTGCCTACGTTGCTCGATTTGGGCACGGTAAGCTCCCCGGCGCAAAGCGAAAAGTTTCTGCTCTCCGCCGATCACACGCGCCACATGTCCAACAGAGGAGCGGCTGGTGAGATCCTCGGAAAAGGCTATCGCCTCGGCACCCTCACGCTCCGCTGTGAGGCGCGCCTCCCGCGCCGAGAGTTCGTCCAGAGTATTGGTTATGACGGCGAGATTGGCGCGTGTAAGCGTGTCGTCGAGACGAAGCAAAATATCGCCTGCTTTGACTTCATCGCCGTTGCGCACGTTGATCGCACCGACAACGCCGCCGCTTGGATGCTGAACAGCCTTGACGTTGGATTCCACTGCGACATGGCCGGAAGCGATTACGGCGCCTGACAATTCCGTCGTTGCGGCCCATGCACCAAGGCCGCCGACAAGCAGCGCCACGGTTGCGGCGCCAAGAAGCATATACCGGCGAAGGGATAAGTCGTTCTGCGTCGGCTGCGATCGCGCTTCGGTTTGGAGGCTGGCCCGAACGAACAGCAGCCCGCCGATTTTGCCCTTGACGCCCGCCAGATGGCTCGCTCCGGCACGAATATGCGGTATCATCTCCGTCACGCCGTTACGTGCGCCAGAGAGCGATCGATCATGAAATAAATTCATCCTGATGCCTTTTCCTCCGGGGCAACTGCTTTAAGCGTTCCCACGGGCGAGCTCGGCGTCACGCCCCGCACGACCAGATCCCTCGACCCAAATGCGTGCTGACGGCCGGAGTCGAGAACAAGTAAAAGGTCCACTGCCGCCAGGGCACTTGGACGATGGGCGATTACGACAACCACGCCGTGCCGCCGTTTGACTGCAAGGATCGCCTGGGTCAAAGCCTGCTCGCCTCCAGCGTCCAGATTTGAGTTCGGTTCATCCAAAACGACGAGGAAAGGATCACCATAAAGCGCGCGGGCCAGTCCGATGCGCTGCCGCTGTCCTGCTGAAAGCGACGCGCCGCCTTCGCCGATCTCGGTCTGGTATCCGCGAGGCAAGCGCAGGATCATTTCGTGCATGCCCGCGGTCTTGGCCGCCGCGATAATGGTTGCCGGATCCGGAGAAGGATCAAAGCGGGCAATATTTTGAGCAATGGTGCCTGCGAAAAGTTCGACATCTTGCGGCAGATACCCGATATGCCGCCCCAATGCCTCAGCCGGCCACTGTTCGATGGCGGCGCCGTCCAGGCGGATTTTACCACGCGCAGCCGGCCAGACGCCGACGAGCGCCCGCGCCAGCGACGATTTGCCCGATGCACTCGGACCGATGACACCGAGCGCGGAGCCGGCGCTCAGCGAAAACGCAATGTCCTGTACGACAAAACGGCTTTCGCCTGGCGGGACGACACTGACCCCTTCAACCGAGAGTTCGGTCCGCGGCGGCGGCAGCTGCAAGCGATCCTCTGTGGCAGGGAACTGGGTGAAAAGTTCGTTCAGCCGGCGCCAGCCTTGCCTGGCGGCAAGAAAGTTCTTCCAGTGCGCAATCGCGAGTTCGACCGGCGCCAACGCTCGCGCAGTGAGAATGGAACTTGCGATGATGATACCAGGCGTGGCTTCCTGGCCGATCACCAAATACGCGCCGATCGCGAGAACGACTGATTGCAGCAGCATCCTAAGGCCGCGGGAGAGCGCGCCGAATGAACCTGCGACATCGCTGGCGCGCATCTGCGCCTGCCTGTATTTGCCGTTTGCTTCCGCCCAGCGCGAGGCCAGGGTGGATCTCATGCCCATCGCTTCGAGCACTTCGGCGTTACGGATGCTTGCCAGCGCGATATTGCTGCGCGCTCCGGCATATCCAGACATTTCGGTTGCTGGACGGCGGACCGTTTTCTCGGTGAGCACGGTCAATGCCAAAAGCAGGATCGCCCCAATCAGCGCAGCCAGGCCGAGCCAAGGATGGAAGGCAAAGCAGAGTCCGAGATAAAGCGGCATCCACGGCAGGTCGAAAAGAGTGGCGGGACCACCGCTGGCCAGGAAGCTGCCGATTTGATCGAGATCGCGCACCGGCTGCATGCCCTCGCCCGAGCGGCCTCTGGCCAAGGGCAGTTGCGACATCACGCGGTAGGTCCGTTCACTCAGGCGCTCGTCGAGTCCGCTGCCGATACGCGCCAGCACCCGGCCGCGGATCGCGTCGAGAGCACTTAGAAAAAAATAAAGAATCGAGATCAGCAGGATCAGAGCCACCAGCGTCGGCACGCTACGGCTGGGCAGGACCCTGTCGTAGACCTGCAGCATGAACACCGAGCCGGACAACATCAGCACGTTGATAAGGCCGCTGAAACCCGCCACCGCCAAAAAGGCGCGCCGGAAATGCGCCAGGCAGGCAGCCAATTCGGACTTCGCCCTCGATGGGCGGAGTCTCTCTAAGCTTGATTGTGACATCGATGTCCCCTCGAACAGCCGCATGCGTCAGCAGGCGATGCGGGCCCATAACTGCAAGCCCGCATCGTCCGGCATCGGCTACGCGGCCTGATCGGCGATCATGCTGTTGTTATGCGCAGACAGTTGCTCGATGAGCTTCGCAGCCAGCGCGTCGGCATCGCCCGCCTGCGTATGTGCGTATTCTGCCCAATCAAATGCCGGCCTCGAATCGCCCGCAGTTGCCAACGCGGTCGATGCATCGTCGCGGACCTGTTCGATAGCGTCGTCAAGTTGACCCCGGGCGTTCGCGAGTTGTGGAAACACGATGTTATCGCCGTCAAGCGCCACCTGTGCACCACTCTCCTTAGCCGTGCCAGGGGTTCCTTCAGCCTCCTCATGTTCGGCCAAGGTCTGGTCGGACCGGAAGTTTGCGCCGTGTTTGCTGAAGAAGTTTGCAAGCCACTGGGAGCCAGAATCCGGCTGCCCAGAATCCGGCTGCCCAGAAACCGGCGGCGTTGTCGGGGCCGGTTCAGCTTGCGCGGTTGGCGTCGGGGCCGGTTCAGCTTGCGCCGTTGGTGTCGGGTCCTGCTGCGGCGCCGGATCGGAAGCGGCCGCCGGTTCATCCTGAACGGCAGCGACGGCTCCCTGCTTCGGGTCGACGAGATCGAGTTTGACGTTCTTGCTCCCGACAGAGACGGTGCGCGTCGAAGCTTCGATGCCCGCCCCCGAGAAGGTCACTGTGTAGGTGCCCGGCTTGAGCGCGAGGTCGTATCCGCCAGCGGCCATGGTCTTCGTCGTAAACGTCGTGCCCGTCGAACTCTTCGCTGTGATGGTGAGACCGGATAGGCCTTCACCGGGATCGTAGAACTTGTCCCCGTCCTTGTCGTCGATCGCCACACCGGTCAGGAACAGGTCTGATCCGGTCTTGGCGAAATTCTCCGTCACGAAACCGCTGGAGCGCCCCCGGTAATCGCCAACCTCGAATCCAAGCCCTACCTCGCGGAAGTTCGCGTTGAGGATGTTGGCACGATGACCCGAGGAGTTCATCAGGTTGTTGTGCAGAAGCTGAATCTCGTCATTATAGCCTGCCGGCGACCTGGTCGTAGCCCATGCGATGTTCTCCCCTGTCGCCCAGGAGCCCGCGAGGGTGTAGCCAGCCGCCTTCATACGCTGGGTGGGTGAGGATCCTCCCGACCCGGTGTGAGAAAAGGTGTCGGTTGCAAGCATCCATCTGCTGTGCCCCTCAGCCGCCTCGCTGAGGTCATTGTCAAAGGCCAGCGGCTGCACGCCGGCCTTAGCCCTCGCCGCGTTGATAAGTTCAAGTAGATATTGTTCATGTGCGCTATGTTGCGGCATTAGGTCGTCGCTCCACTGTTTCGTTTTTGGACGGTCCCGCCAGCTGTAGAATTTCCCCCATGCTGCTCGGTAAAAGCCGACTGTGGCTAACCTGCGGCAAGCACCTGTTAACCATGATTTTGTTAAAGAGAATTTGCGGAAACCCGATAACGTAAAATTTCATATTGTAATGCAACCACCTAGTTGTAGTACAGCCACCCTGCGCGTTCGCGCGACGCGCGCCACGAAAAGCTGATCAAGTCGGCTTCGCCTTGCAACCGGGACGCTTGGTTGTGGAGCGCTGGATCAGCCGCAACAGGCGGCCTATGGTAGACGCGCGCCAGTTGGCTAGACCAATGCGATTGCGGCGGATCCCGCCTTTTCCATCTCGTTGGCCGGCGCGCTTGTCCGGAGGGCGGAACTCTCGGCCGATTGAGCTCGCCCGCGGCCCTCGCTTCAGTCGACTTCGCGCAAGCGGTATCCGACGCCGGTTTCGGTGGTGATGTAACGCGGCTGGTCGGGCGTTCTCTCGATCTTTTGCCTGAGCTGCCGCACATAGACCCTGAGATACTGCACGTCGGTCGAATCGCCCCAGACCTGCTTCAAAAGGAACTGGTGGGTGAGAACCTTGCCGGCGTGCTGCACGAGGATGCGCAGGATGTCGTACTCCTTCGGCGAGAGCTTTATCTCCCTGTCCTCGATCATGACGATGCGCTTCACCAGATCGACCGTGAGATCGCCGGTGTGAAAGACCGGCTTCTCGCCTTGCTGCTGGAACTTGTGGCGGAGCGCCACGCGGATGCGCGCGACAAGCTCGTTCATGCCGAACGGCTTGGTGATATAGTCGTCGGCGCCGAGATCAAGTGCCGAGACGATGCCGGCCTCGTCGGTGCGGCTGGAAAGGATGACGACGGGAACATCCAGGCCGTCGTCCCGCCATTTGCGCAGCAATTCGTGGCCGCCCATACCGGGCAGGCCGAGATCGAGCAGGATCAGGTCCGGCCTTTCCGTCTCCATCAGTTCGATCGCCGTCCTGGCGTTCGGCGCCTCGCTGATCGCATAGCCCTGGCTGCCAAGGCCGACGCGGAGCAGCTTGCGGATCGGCGGTTCGTCATCGACGACCAATATCCTGACGTCCAGGTTCGTCATGGCAGGTTCGTCATGGCAGGTCATCCACGTCGGGGTCGCCCACATGTTGGTCTGCCGCTACCGGCATCTTGATGGTAAAAACCGCCCCCGGGCGGTCAGTCCTGTTGGCCGCGGAAATCGTCCCGCCCATCGCCTCGATGAAGCCACGGCAGATCGAGAGCCCGAGCCCGGTGCCGGCACGGACCTGATCGCCCTTGCGCACCCGGTGGAACGTGTCGAAAATGCGTTCCAGATCCGCTGGCGGAATGCCCGGCCCCTCGTCCATGATCTGCAGGATGACGGAACCATTGTCGGCCCAGCCCTGCAGGCGGATCGTCGAAGCTGGTGGGGCAAACTTAGCGGCATTGTCGAGGAGATTGAACAGCGCCTGCTCGAACAGGACGGGGTCGACCCTCAGCATCGGCAAATCCGTGGGAATGTCGATTTCGGTCTTGTGTTCGCCGATGATTTTTCTGGCTCGATGCAAGGCGGTGCCGACAATGTCGCCGACATAGTGGAACGCGTAGTTCGGCTCCATCGCACCGGATTCGATCTTGGTCATGTCAAGCAGATTGGCGATGAAGCGGTTCAGCCGTTCCGATTCGTCGAGCACGGTCGACAGCAGGTCCGCCCGGTCCGTTTCGGGAAGCGCCGGCGCAAATTCCCGCAATGTGCCGGCGGCGCCCATGATGGCGGCAAGCGGCGTTTTCAGGTCATGCGAAATCGAGGTCAGCAGCGCCGAGCGCAGGCGGTCCGCCTCGGCCTCGAGCTTGGCCCGGTCGGCGTCGGCAACAAGCTGTATGCGCTCGATGGCGACTGCCGCTTGATCCGCGAGCGCGTCGAGCAGGCGCTTCTGTTCGGGGGTCAGCAACGGGCCATGCTTATCGTTGTCGAGGCCGACGACGCCGACGGCGGTGCGACCGGTCCGCAACGGCAGATACAGGCGTCTTGCTCCGGGAAGCGTGTCGGCGCCGCGGCCGGCGGGGCGATCGTGCTCCCAGGCCCAACGGGCGGCCGCGATGTCGGCCTCGGCCAGCGTGTCGTCGGGCGGGTAACCGGCCTTGACGGTGATCGTGCCGTTTTCCGGCAGCAGCAGCACCACGCGCAACTTCAGCATCGAGGCTATCTGGAAGGCAGTCGCCCAGAGCACGTCGTCAAGCGTGCCAGCGCCGGCGAGCTTCTTCGAGAAAAGATAGATATCTTCCGTGGCGCGTGCCCGCGCACGGGCAGCGACCGCCTGTCGCTGCACCCGCACTGTCAGATTGCTGGCAATGACTGCAACAACCAGGAAGGCAGCCAGCGCCACGATGCTCTCCGGATCCTGGATCGTCAGCGTGTAGCGTGGTTCCAGGAAGAAATAGTTGAAGGCAGTGGCGCTGATGAGGCAGGCATACAAAGCCGGCCAGAGACCGCCGGTCACCGCCGACGTCAGAACCCCGATGAGAAAGATGATCGCCAGATTGCGGACGTCGAGAAACTGATGAAGAAGGAAAGCGAAGGCGAGCGAGCCAGCAACATAGGCCGTGGCCTTGAGATAGGGCCAGATCTCGAATTGCCACTGCTCGTCCGCCACCTTGACGGTCCGTGACGTCGTCTCGTCGTTGCGTTCGTTTCCCGAAATGACATGGACGCTGATGTCGCCGGCGTTGCGGATGAGATCATAAGTGAGCGAGCCCTCGATCAATTCCCGCCAGCGCGATCGGGTCGGCCTGCCGATCACGATATGGGTGAAGTTGTTGGCGGTCGCATGGCGAACGATGTCCTGTGCGACGTTCTGGCCTGGAATGGTCGTCACCTCGGCGCCGAGTTGCTCGGCAAGGCGCAGCAGCGTCGCGAGCCGATCCTTGTCCTCCTCGGACGTGGCGGCTGAACGAGGGGTATCGACATGAAGCGCCGTCCAGGGGGCGCGAAGCCGGTCGGCCAATCTCCGCGCGTAGCGGACGCGGGCCGCCCCGCCCGGACGCGCGTCGACGCAGACGAGAACCCTTTCCCCCGCCGCCCAGGGCCCGGGTATGGCGTGGGCCTGCATGTGGGTCAGCAACTGCTCGTCGACGCGCTGGGCGGTGCGGCGCAGCGCCAGTTCCCTGAGCGCCGTCAGATTGCCTGGCGAGAAATAGTTCTCGATGGCGCGCCGGGCGGTGCTGGGGATATAGACCTTGCCTTCCTCGAGACGCTTGATCAGGTCGTCGGGCGTGAGATCGATGATCTCGATGTCGTCGGCCTGGTCGATGATGGAGTCTGGAACCGTCTCGCGCACCCTGACGCGCGTGATCTGCGCCACGACATCGTTCAGGCTTTCGACATGCTGGATGTTGAGCGTGGTGTAGACGTCGATGCCGTGCGTCAGGATTTCCTGAACGTCGAGATAGCGCTTGGGATGGCGGCTGCCCGGCGCGTTGGTATGGGCAAGCTCGTCGACGAGGACCAGCGCCGGACGCCGGGCAAGGATAGCATCGAGGTCCATTTCCTCGAGGATGCGCCCCTTGTAGTCGACCCGACGACGGGGGATCACCTCATAGCCGTCGACCAGCACCTGGGTTTCCTTGCGGCCATGCGTCTCGACGACGCCGATCACCACGTCCACTCCGTCGGCCAATCTTGCACGGCCCGACATCAGCATGTCATAGGTCTTGCCGACACCGGGTGCTGCACCCAGAAAAATCCGCAGACGACCGCGCGCTTCCCGCTCCGCACGGTCAAGCAGGGCGTCGGGTGAGGGTCTGGTTTCGTTGCTTCTGTCGTCCGGCATCACAATCGATCATGAATGGCGCCGGGGATGGTGTCGATCCCCAGCCGACCACTCATTGCTTCCCACCATTCATTGCCTGGTGGCCTCGTCCAGCGCCAGGTTAAGCGCCAGCACATTGACCACAGGCTCTCCCATGAAGCCGAGCTCGCGGTCCTCCACATGGCTGTCGACAAGCGATTTGACCCTGGCTTCATCGACGCCCCTGGCCCTGGCCACCCTGGCGACCTGGAAATAGGCGGCCTCGGGGCTGATATGCGGATCGAGGCCGCTGCCTGAAGTCGTGACCAGATCGATCGGCACCTTCTGGTTCGGATTTTCGGCTTTCAGCCTGTCGGCATCGCTCTTGACGCGGTCGATCAGCTTGGCGTTGGTCGGCCCGAGATTCGAGCCGCTCGAAGCGGCGGCGTCGTAGCCGTCGCTCGCAGCCGACGGCCGGCCATGGAAATAGCGCTCGCTGGCAAAAGCCTGGCCGATCAGTTCGGAGCCGACGACCTTGCCGTCCCTCTCGATCAGGCTGCCATTGGCCTGGCGCGGGAACAAGGCCTGGGCGATGCCGGTCATGCCGATCGGATAGATCAGGCCGGTGAGGATGGTGAAGAAAACGATCATGGTGATCGCGGGTCTGATTTGCTTGAGCATGATCAATTCCTTAGGCGAGGCCCAACTTTTTTATGCGAGGCCCAGCGCGGTGATGGCCAAGTCGATCGCCTTGATGCCGACGAAGGGGACGATAATGCCGCCGAGGCCGTAGACTAGAAGGTTGCGGCTGAGCAGTGCGCCCGCGCCGATCGCGCGATATCTGACGCCTCTCAGCGACAGCGGGATCAGCGCGACGATGATCAGTGCGTTGAAGATGATGGCCGAGAGAATGGCGCTCTGCGGCGTTGCCAGATGCATGACGTTGAGCGCCTGCAGCGGACCTGATGTCTGCCCCGGCGCGATGTAGAAGACGGCGAATATGGCCGGGATGATGGCAAAATACTTGGCGACGTCGTTGGCGATGGAGAAGGTTGTCAGCGAGCCGCGCGTCATCAGCAGCGCCTTGCCGATTTCCACGATCTCGATCAGCTTGGTCGGATCGCTGTCGAGGTCGACCATATTGCCGGCTTCGCGTGCGGCGACCGTGCCGGTGTTCATGGCAACGCCGACATCGGCCTGCGCAAGGGCAGGCGCATCATTGGTGCCGTCGCCGCACATGGCGACGAGCTTGCCCTTGGCCTGTTCGTCGCGGATGAGCTTCAGCTTGTCCTCGGGCGTCGCCTGGGCAAGAAAATCGTCGACGCCGGCCTCCGCCGCGATCGCCGCCGCCGTCATCGGGTTGTCGCCGGTGATCATCACCGTGCGGATACCCATCTTGCGCAGTTCGGCGAAGCGTTCCCTGATGCCGCCCTTGACGATGTCCTTGAGATGGACGACGCCGAGCAGGCGTCCGTCGCGCTCGACCGCAAGCGGCGTGCCGCCGGACTTGGCGACGTCGTCGGCGATCGCCTGCAGGTCGCGGACGGTGTCGCTGCCGGGGCGCGTGCCATGCCTGGCGACGGTCGACTGATTGACGTGCGCGAGCACCGAATCGACCGCGCCCTTGCGAACCGAAGAGCCATCGAGGTCGACGCCGCTCATGCGGGTTTGCGCGGTGAAGGGCACGAAAGCGGCATGCAGTGTTGCCATGTCGCGGGCACGGATGGCGTATTTCTCTTTCGCCAGCACGACGATCGAGCGGCCTTCCGGCGTCTCATCGGCAAGCGAGGCCAACTGTGCCGCGTCGGCCAACTCCTGTTCGGTGACGCCCTTGACCGGGCGGAATGAAGTCGCCTGGCGATTGCCGAGCGTGATCGTGCCGGTCTTGTCGAGCAGCAGCGTGTCGACGTCACCGGCCGCCTCGACGGCGCGGCCCGACATCGCCAGCACGTTGAACCGCACCAGGCGATCCATGCCGGCGATGCCGATGGCCGAAAGCAGCGCGCCGATCGTCGTCGGGATCAAGGTGACGAACAGGGCGACGAGGACGGTCACCGAAATGGTGCCGCCCGAATAGGCGGCGAAACTCGGGATCGTTGCCGTCGCCAGCACGAAGATCAGCGTCATGCCGACGAGCAGGATGTTGAGCGCGATCTCGTTGGGCGTCTTCTGGCGCGCAGCGCCTTCGACCAGCGAGATCATGCGGTCGAGGAACGTATGGCCGGAGGCAGCGGTGATGCGCACGCGGATCCAGTCGGACAGAACCTGGGTGCCGCCGGTCACCGCCGAACGGTCGCCGCCGGATTCGCGGATCACCGGAGCCGATTCGCCGGTGATCGCCGCCTCGTTGACCGAAGCGACGCCTTCGATCACCTCGCCGTCCGACGGAATGATGTCGCCGGCCTCGACGAGCACGACGTCGCCGACCTTCAGGCTGGTGCCGGGCACCAGCTTGAACCTGGTGCGGTCGTCGCCGCTCAACAGCTTGGCCTGGGTCTCGGTGCGAGCCTTGCGCAGCGAATCGGCCTGCGCCTTGCCTCGGCCTTCGGCGACCGCTTCGGCGAAGTTGGCGAAAAGCACGGTGAACCACAGCCAGATGATGATCTGCAGCGAGAAGCCGAGATCGCCGCCGCCAGTGACGAGATCCTTGACGAACAGGACTGAGGTGAGCGCCGAGACGACGGCGACGACGAACATCACCGGATTGCGCATCAAGGTGCGCGGGTTCAGTTTCCTGAAGGCGCCGTCGATGGCGGGCAGCAGGATGCGGGCATCCATGATGACAGCGGATTTGGACTGGCTCATTTAGTGGCTCCAGTATCGATGTTGTTGACCGATCGATCGTAGGCCGAAAGAAGATGCGGCAGCCCGGAGGCCAGCAGCCAGATCACGATCATGACTGCGGCAATGCCGAAGAACGTCGGCATGGTCGGGAAAGGCGGCGGGGTTGCCCCTTTCTGATCGGCTCGACGCCGAATCTTGCGACATATGGTTTCGAACCAGGACATGATTTTGATCCAAGGTAGCGACAGTTCAGAATGTCTGCCCGTGGATGCCAGCCAGGTGCTCGACGATCGGGCCGACTGCCAGCGCCGGGAAGAAGGTGAGGCCGCCGACGATCAGAATGACGCCGACCAGCAACCCGACGAACAGCGGCCCGTCGGTCGGGAAGGTGCCGGCGGAGGCCGGCACCGTCTTCTTGGCGACCAGCGAACCGGCGATCGCCAGAGCCGGGATGATGACCAGGAAGCGGCCCATCAGCATGCCGATGCCGAGCGTGATGTTGTACCAGGGCGTGTTGCCGGTCAGGCCGCCAAAGGCCGAGCCGTTGTTGGCGGCAGCCGAGGTGTAGGCATAGAGAACCTCGGAGAAGCCGTGCGGGCCGGCATTGGCCATCGAAGCGACGCCGGTCGGCAGCACCACCGCGATGGCGGTGAAGATCAGCATCGCCAGCGGCAGGCAGAGAATGGCGAGCATCGCCATCTTGACTTCCTTGGCCTCGATCTTCTTGCCGAGATATTCGGGCGTGCGTCCGACCATCAGTCCGGCGATGAAGACGGCGATCACGATGTACATCAGGATGCCGTAGAGACCGGCGCCGACCCCGCCGACAATGACCTCGCCGAGCTGCATGTTGATGATCGGGATCATGCCGCCAAGCGCTGTGAAGCTGTCATGCATGGCGTTGACGGCGCCGCAGGACGCGGCGGTGGTGATCACCGCAAACAGCGCCGACAAGGCGATGCCGAAGCGGGTTTCCTTGCCTTCCATGTTGCCGCCGTCGATGCCCAGCGCATGCACCAGCGGATTGCCTGATGCTTCCGCCCAGTAGCAGACGGCGACGCCGGCGATGAACAGGATGCCCATCGCAGTCAAGATCGCCCAACCCTGGCGCTGGTCGCCGTTCATGCGACCGAAGACGTTGGTCAGCGCCGCACCGATGGCGAAGATCGAAACCATCTGGATCAGATTCGAGATCGCGTCGGGATTTTCGAAGGGATGCGCGGCATTGGCGTTGAAGAAGCCGCCGCCATTGGTGCCGAGCATCTTGATGGCGATCTGCGAGGCAACCGGTCCGACCGCGATCGTCTGCCGCGCGCCTTCCAGGGTTGTGGCTTCGAGATAGGCGCTGAGCGTCTGCGGTATGCCGAGATAGACATAGACCAGCGTCAGCACCATGCAGAGCGGCAACAGCAGGTAAAGGGTGCAGCGGGTCATATCGACCCAGAAATTGCCGATCGATTTGCCGGAAGCCTTGGTGAAGCCGCGGATCAGCGCGATTGCGATGGCGATGCCGGTCGCTGCGGACAGGAAGTTCTGCACGGTGAGGCCGGCCATCTGCACGAGATAGGACATCGTGCTTTCACCGCCGTAGTTCTGCCAGTTGGTGTTGGTCATGAAGCTGGCGGCGGTGTTGAAGGCGAGCCCGGGTTCGACGCCGCTCATGCCGGCCGGATTGTAAGGCAGGCTGCCTTGCAGCCGTTGCAGAGCGTAGAGCACCACGAAGCCGGCGAGGTTGAAGAACAGCAAGGCCGCCGCATAGGTGGTCCAGTGCTGCTGCTCACGCTCGCTGGTTCCCGAAATGCGATAAAGGCCCCGCTCGACAGGAGCCAGGATCGGCGAGAGCAATGTGCGGTCGCCGCTGAAAACGCGATACATGTAGCCGCCGAGCGGCTTCACCAGCAAAACGACGATCCCGCAATAGACGAGGATCTGCATCCATCCGCCAAAAGTCATTGAAATGGCCTTCCGTGCCTGCGCCAGTTGCCGTTTAGAAACGTTCTGGGCGAATGAGGGCGTATGTCAGGTAGGCAAGAAGGAACAGGGTCACAGCGCCACCGAGAACATAGTCGACAAGCATGTTGCGATCCCTCCGCCTAAAGACTGTCGCAGGCTTTGACGAAGCCGAAGAACAGGGCGAAAAACAAAAACCCTATCCCGAGAACGATGATGTCCATCGGATTTGTTCCTTATTCTCGTTTTGCACTGGCTTGCCTGCAGCCGGCAGCGTTGAAGTCATGTGAAGACACTCTGTCGCGACGGTAATGGCGAGCGAGTTCTTCCCGACGGGATATGGATCCAAACCCCATAAAGGTTCGAGACGTGGCGAAGAGGAAAGAAATAAAAATCCTATAAAGGATTTGCCGTCGCGGTTCTTAGCGCGGCGCTCAAAGACAAGTCGTGCACCGGCGCGAAGCCGCCGAAAATCAGCGATTGCGCGTATAGATCACGGCATAGTCGTCCGCATAGGCCCGCTTCCAGCCCAGTTCATCGAGGAACGGAATGCGGTTGTCGTCCGGCGTCAGCAAGGCCCAGTCGATCGCATGCTTGTCGAGCTGGGCTTCGAGGACAGGCTTTCCACCGCTGCGTCCGGTCTCGGCATCTGTCTTCATGAAGCCGTTGAGAAAGAGCTGATCTGTCCGACCGTCGATGAACGTCTTGATGCCATGGAAAATCAGGCTGCCGCCGAAATTGTATGAATTCAGCACATTGCCTGACAGATGATGGCTTTCGGCGAATGCGAGCGCGTCCCTGGCCGAAGTCTTCTGGCTCGGCGCGACCGGATAGGCGCTGGTGTGCATTGCGGTTGCCGCCAGCAGCAAAACCCCTGCCACGCCGCAGATCCGGTAAAATCGCTCTGCGAAAAACCGTTCCAGGCCGTCGCGTCTGCCGGACGCCCATTTTTCCAGGGAAAGTGCTGGATATTGCTGCGCAATCTCGGCCGCAAGCACGATCGGCACCAGCAGGAAGAACAGGTACATGAAGCGCATATGGGTGAGATAAATATGCAAGGCGAAGATGATGAACAGCGCCTTCGCCCAGCCAACACGAAGTCGCGACACAAGCAGCGCGAAAAAGAACACCAGGATACCGACTTCCTGGAACTGTTGATCCGAGGCGTCGAAGGGTTTCCACTCGACAATCAAGGGAACCGCTTCATTGCCATAGGCTACGGTGAAAGTGGCAAGGATGGCCTTGATGCCATAGGGATTGATCAGGCTGACCACCGGGCAAAGCAGTCCGAAGGATATCCATTTGCTAAGGAGTAGTGGGTTGGACAGGCGGATCCGCACAAGAACATCGAGGCCAGCGAAAGCCGCGATGACGAAGCCGACGGTAAAGGTCGCGTGGAGATTGGCCCACAGGACAAGCAGGGCCAGCAGCCATAGAGGCGGTGCTTGCTCATCGCGCGCTGCGCGGAAAAGCATTGCGGTCCAGATCACGATGATGGGGAAGGTGAAGATGTGCGGACGCGCGGTGAAGATCGGGGAGATCAAGGCCACCGCGAGCAAGGCCAGTCCCACTGCCGCCGTCGGTCTCAACCAGGTGCTGAGATACCATGACAGCAACACGCCCGTCAGGGCGATGGTTGAGATGATCAGCACCGCCACGCCGTTCCAGCCACTTGCCGTGTAGGCGAGCGCAAGGAGGACCTGTCCAAGCCACTCCTTGGCGATCCACGGCTGGCCGGCGAACGTGTGAGAATAGCTGTCGACAACCGGGAAGGTACGATTTGCCAGCAGGTCGAGCCCGACCTTGACCTGCCACCAACTGTCGGGGTCCTGCAGGACGGCCTGGGCGTGGGCGGAAAGCGCGAATGCCACGACAGGCGCGACGAGCAGGCAGAACATCACCCTGGCCCGCTGCGCGCTGTTAACCGACGACGCGGTCGCAACGGTCGCTACGGTCGCCTGAATCCCGTTCATATCATAGCTCCAGGCCGCTCTGCGGCAGATCGATTGGCGGTTTCAGCTTGTCGCTCATCCAAGGGCAGGGCGTCCGCTCAAACGGCATGCTTGACCGCATGCACAAAATATTGGGCTCCCATAGGCATCCTGGTCAGGAAGCGCTCCAAGGGCCGCAATCTTGCGAGCACGCGTGGGAAAAAGATCCGATAGACGACATCGGATTTGGAGAAGCCGGCGGCAGCCATTCGCTTGCGCAGATCGCGGCTGCTGATCAGGATTGCGTTCTCGTCGAAAGCACAGTTTCGCACCGCGTGCGTCGTCAGCGGATTCCAGGGATTGTGCTCGAACAAGAAGAAACTGCCACCGCCGGTCAGCACTCTCTTGATCTCCCTGATCAGGCCGACATGGAGGTCTTCGGGGATGTGATGGAACACGCAGGCGGCGAAGGCGAGATCGAAACTCGCGTCGGCATAGGGGATCGTTTCGCCGTCGAAGTGCCGGAAATCGGCCTGGCCGGGAAAGCGCTTGCGGGCGATGTCGAGCGACTGCGAGGAAGGGTCGAGCAAGGTGATTTCGCTGTCGGGAAATGCGGCGCGCATGGGCCGCAGCGAATTGCCGACGCCAGCGCCGAAGTCGAGTATCCGCCGCGGCTTGATATTGGAGCGAGCCAGCCGTGCTGCGACGTCATCGATCTTGTACTGCGCGAAAAAGTCAGGGGTTTCGCCGCTCAGCCTGATACTTGCGGCATGCTGCCGCTGATATTCCAGCGCGAACTGGTCAAATTCGGCCTGAAGCACGCGCGGCTCCCTTGGTCAGTTCCTCGGCCATTTCCTGAAGGCGATGGACCGGCAGTTTGCCGGCGGCAGGATCATGGGCAGCGATCTCGTTTATGAGGTAGAGCGGCCGCCGCTTGGTCTCCATATACATGCGCCCGAGATATTCCCCGAAAATCCCAAGCACCAGAAGCTGAACGCTGCCGAGGATCAGGACGATTGCGGCCAGGCTGGTCCAGCCTGGCAAGACGCTGCCGGCAATCCATGCGAACAGCGTGTAGCCCAGCGCAGCAAGACCGAGAAAGCCGAAGATCATGCCGAGATGCGAGGCGAACCGCAGCGGCACGATGGAGAAGCTGGTCATCGCATCCATCGCCAGAAGCACCATCTTCTTCAACGGGTAATGCGTGGTGCCGGCGAAGCGCTGGTGCCGCTCATAGGCAAAGGCCGCCTGCTTCAGGCCGATCCAGCTCACCATGCCGCGAATGAAGCGGTAACGCTCCGGCATCGCATTGAGATGATCGAGCGCGCGGCGGTTCATCAGGCGGAAGTCCCCGGAATCGAGCGCTATGTCGACGTCGACCATCTTGCGCAGCAGACGGTAGAACAATGCGGCGGTTGCGCGCTTGAACCAGCCTTCGCCCTGCCGCTTCAGCCGCTGGCCATAGACGACGTCGAACCCCTCATCCATCTTTGCCATCATGGCTTTGAGCAGTTCCGGCGGGTCCTGGAGGTCGGCATCGAGAATGAGAATGCGCTGGCCGCGGCAAAACTCCAGGCCGGCGCTGAGCGCAATCTGGTGGCCATAATTTCGGGCGAGGTCTATGCCGACGACGTGGCTGTCCTGTTTGGCAAGTTCGAAGATGGCCTCGCGGGTGCCGTCGGTGGCTCCGTCGATGACCAGCACGATCTCGTAGGAATGCCCGGCTTGCTCACGGCAAACGGCGGTGACGCGCCGGTAAAGTTCGGCGATCCCACCGATTTCATTGTAGCACGGCACGACAACCGACAGCGCGACGGCGCGTCGCGCAGCGATTTTCTCTGTATGCGCCAAAAGCCCAGCTCCCATGGTAAGAATGGGAATAGGCCGAATTTCTTAGAAAATTGATAAGCCGCTCAGCATAGCCCGCACACAACGCCAGCCAGGCGAAGCGTGCGAGTGGCTGGCGCGTGCGTAGCCGACGCGGGGCGTCGAGGGCGGGCGCTCCGGCAAATCGGCTGCTCAGCCTTCGGCCTTGAAGTTCCTCGCTTCCTTCTCGACCTTGGCGCTGTCCTTGCCGTGCTTGCGCATCAGATCCTTCGCCTGGTTGGGCGAAACGTCGGTGGTCTCGGCCAGGCGCAGGGCCTCCTTGTCGTCCGGTTCGCGTTTCTTCCGATCGGCCATTGCGGTTCGTTTGTCAGCCATCACGACGCCTTTATGCTCTCGGCGATTTCGTGCAGCACCTTGCGATCGGTGCCGTGGCGCTTAATCAAGGTGCGTGCCTGTTCGGGAGTAATGCCGGCTTCCTCGGCGAGATGCCTCACCTCATAGTCCTCGTCGCCGGCTACTTGTGAGCGATCGCGATTGTCGGTTTTGGTCTTGTCGTCTGGCATGGCAGTTCTCTCCTCGTGGACCTGGAGCATAACGGCGGAGATTTCGTGAGGTTCCTTGATGCATGTCGCCCAAAGCTGCGCAGCGGTTTTGGGACAACGACATGCCTAAAGAAAAGAACCAAAGCGCGTCGCTTCGAGCTCTTCAGACGTGACGCGCTTTAATGCTGGCCTTCGCGCACAAACACATGGGCTTCCTTGGCGGCGGCCGTGAATGCCCGCCGCGCACTGCCAACCGCACGCCGCTGCTCCATCGCATCCATCATGGCTTTCAAGGCGGCGCGATATTTCGGCCCGCGCTTTTCGTCTGGCCATCTGTCGACCAGCAGCGAGGCCGCCTGAACCGTCCTCGTCACAGAAAGCCGGCGCCCGGTCCGTTCGCTCTCGATCGTCACCGGGACGTCGAATTGTTCATCACGCATTGTCGCCACTCCTTGACTCCAACGGCAGCAACGGCGCAGCGGATTATCTGTTCCGATAGCGAATGGCGCGATCCATCCCGATCACAATTCATGGTTACCGAGTGGCTTACGTCGCCGGTCTCATTTTTGACAGTTGTGCAAGCCAATTGCGGGTGACGCGCTTTAGTGGCACCGATGATCGAACACGACCCCCATGGTCCTACTAATTGCCGTCATGACGATAAGCTCGACCAGACGGTCGTCGCTGTCCGCACAAGCCGGGCCTGCCCGGCGTATGGCATCTATTGCGGCTCTGGTCGATATGGTGTCGCCGGCGCGGAATTTTGAAAGCGCAGATGAAACAAGTTCATGGGCCGGCAAGTCGACGACAGGCGCTCTCGAAACGACGTTCATTGGCATCCTCCACCATGAAGCCTTTCCCACCAGAATGATACGCCGAATGGCGGTTTTCGCCAGCGAAATTGTGGTCCGACCAGAGGCCAATCGGACACCAATCGGGCTGGGACAGCCAGCTTTTTGCGGGACTCAGCGCGATGCTGCCGACTTCGATTTCTCTCGGCTCTTCGCAGCCGGCTTGAGCCTTATGCGCATCGCTCCACCCTCGGGATGATCGATCTCAAAGGCGTTGGTCTTGCGCACAAGATCGCTCAGCTTGCGAAAGCCGAAGGTCCTGGGATCGAAGTCCGATGCCAGATTGGCGAGCTGATTGCCGACAATCCCGAGCGGCACCCAGCCGTCCTCGGTTCCCATCTGTGAAATGACCTTGGCGATGACCGGCGTCGCGGCGCTGGGCGGCTGCAAGGATTTCGTCGCTGCCGCATCTTGCGCGTTGGCTGACGCAGTCGGAAGCAGGTTTTCGGTGTATACGAAGCGGCGGCATGCCTGCCGGAAACTCTCCGGCGTCTTCTGCTCGCCAAATCCGTAAACGTCGATGCCGTGCTCCCTGATGCGAGCGGCAAGGCGGGTGAAATCGCTGTCGGACGACACCAGGCAGAAGCCTTCGAACCGCCCGCTGTGGAGTAGGTCCATGGCGTCGATGACGAGCGTGATGTCGGATGCGTTCTTGCCGGTGGTGTAGGCGAATTGCTGCTGCGGGATGATCGCATGCTTCGACAGCACATCGGCCCATGCCTTTGAGCGGGTGCTGGAGAAGTCGCCGTAGATGCGACGAACGCTTGCCTCGCCGATCTTTGCGATTTCCTCGAACAAGCCGTCGGCAATCTTGGCCGAAGTATTGTCCGCATCGATCAGCACTGCAAGCCGTGGAGAACGTGGTTCGGTTGGCAAGGTGAGCCCCTGGTTTGCTTTGCAGCAGACTACATACGGTGCAGCGGCGCCGAAACCTTTTTATCGAGACGCGACGGATGTCGTCATCGCGATACGGACGTCATCTACTTCTCCCGATACAAGATCATGCCGGCGTGGTGCAGCACGCCGTCGATGAACGTTCCGTCAGCGGTAAAGCCGGTGTCGTCCCAGTAGTCGATGTGATTTCCCCGGATCTCATAGCGCCCCTGGTATGCGCTCTCACGGTTCCCGCGCGCTTCGTCATAGCGACCATTTGGAAGCAAGTTGTGGCGGATATAACCGTTCGCCGTGACCCACATCCCGACATAGGAGTGGCATGCCGAAGGTGGGGTAGCGGAATTTTGCGCGATATTCATCCGGGCGAGACCTTTCTGTGCGGATAAGCCGGCCACGCCGGCAACAAGCACGGCAGCGGCAAGTATGGAAATTTGTTTCATGGGACTACTTGCTGGCTGTCGGCCGGATGACGATCTCGTTTACGTCGACATCGTCCGGCTGTTCGATGGCAAAGCGCACGGCACGGCCGATCGCGTCGGGCTGCAGCGCAATGGCGCGATAGGTCTTCATCGCTTCCACCGCGACCGGATCGGTGATCGTGTCGGCGAGCTCGCTCTCGACCACGCCGGGATGGATGCAGGTGACGCGGATGTTGTCGTGCTCCTGCCGCAAGCCATCGGAGATGGCGCGGACCGCGTATTTGGTTGCGCAATAGACCGCTGCTGTCGGCGACACCGAAAGCGCGCCGACGGAGGCGATGTTGACGACATGTCCGGAGCCGCGGGCCGTCATCTCCGGCAGCACCGCGGCGATGCCGTAGAGCACACCCTTGATGTTGACGTCCACCATTCGGTCCCATTCATCGACCTTCATCGAGGCCATCAGCGACAACGGCATGACGCCGGCATTGTTGACGATCACGTCGACGCCTCCCCAGGCCTGGCGCGCCGCCTCGGCAAAGCCCGCGACATCGGCGCGGTCGGTCACGTCCAGGCGGCGCGTCATTGCCTCCCCGCCCTTTGCCCGGATCTCATCTGCGAGGGCGTTCAGCCATCGGTGCGGCGCGCACCCAGCATGAGCTTTGCTCCGGCGGCACCAAGCTCCATGCCGATGGCGGCGCCAATGCCGCTCGAAGCCCCGGTGATGAGCACGACTTTGTTGATGGACATTTTTTGTCTCCGACTGGTTGATCTTGCGAGCCGCCATGCAGCGGTTGCCAGGAAGATGGATCTGTTTCACTGTTGCGATAAGACGACCATTCGTTCACAGCGTCGAAAGCACAGCTAACCAATGCAGCCTGATCTCAATGCCCTTGCCGTCTTCGCCCTCGTCGCCGAGGAGCGGAGCTTTCGCGCGGCTGCGGACCGAATGGGCGTCACCCGCTCGGCGGTGAGCCAGACGATGAAGCGGCTGGAAGAGACGCTCGGTATAGCGCTCGTCCAGCGCACGACGCGAAGCGTCAGCCTGACCGAGGCTGGCGAACGCCTCTATGCCGAGATAGCGCCCGCCATTGCCGACATGCGCGCCGCAATGGAGAGCACCAGGGACCTGCGCGGGCGTCCGCGCGGGCAGTTGCGGCTCGCCGTCTCGTCGATCGCCGAGCGCTTTCTTTCAGGGCCGTTCCTGGCGACCTTTGCCGAAGCCAATCGCGAGGTTCAGATCGACATCACGGTGACCGACGAGGAATTCGATATCGTCGCCGAGGGATACGATGCCGGCGTCAGGCTCGGCGAGGTGATCGAGCAGGACATGATCGCGGTGGCTGTCGCCGGTGACGAACGGCAGCTGGCCGTCTGCGCGCCGGCCTATCGCGATCGGTTTGGCGAGCCTTCGCATCCGAAGGAACTCGCTGAACATCGCTGCATTGGCTGGCGCCGCGCCCCGAAGGTCGCGCCCTATCGTTGGGAATTCGCCGAGGACGGCAAGGAGTTCAGCGTCGCGGTGGCGCCCGAGATCACGACCAACGACATGGCGTTGATGATAAAGCTCGCCATTGCCGGCGCCGGCATCACTTTCGGCATGGAGGAAAGCTTTCGCCCGTGGATCGGTCGGGGCGAACTGGTGCCGGTTCTCGTCGACTATTGCCCGCGCTTTGCCGGCTTTTACCTGTATTATCCGAGCCGTCGCAACGTCGCGCCGAAGCTGCGCGCCCTTGTCGAACACCTGCGGCGTCCTGGCTAGCGTTTTCAACTCCTGGCACCCATCTTCCCCCTGAGACGGGAATCCAGATCAAACTCGCTGTGCGTACCGGCATCTCGATATTGCAATTATATTAGTGTGAGCGCATGTTTTGATCAGCCGGCGCAAGCCGGTTAGGCCCGGCGGCCAGCCGGTCACCCCCAACAGGCTGCCGGGCCGCCCGCAACGGCTTGGGAGGACATGACATGCCGAAAATCTCGGAAGGAGGACGAGATGAGACCGGTTAAGTCATTTGCATTTGCTGCTGTGCTGCTTCTTTCATCTGCATTGACTGCGGCCGCCCAGTCGGCTCGCGAGGACATCGAAGCGGCGCTGCCGAAATTCATGGACGCCTTCAACAGCGGAAACGCGGCGGCGGTGGGTCAATTGTATACCGAGGACGCTGCCTTGCTGCCGCCCGACGGCAAGCGCGTCGATGGCCGCAAGGGCGTGGAAGAATTCTGGCAGAGCGCGATCAAAGGCGGGATGAAGAATCTCACCCTGAAGGCGCTGGAAGTGGAAGAGAGCGCGAACCTCGCATACGAAGTTGGCGCATTTACGCTCGATGTGCCGAGCAAAGACGGCCCCCTCTCCACCCTTGCGGGCAAGTACATTGTCGTCTGGAAAAAGGGCGACGACGGGACATGGCGCCTGCATCGGGACATCTGGAATTTAGGTGCGGCCCAATAGGGATTGAAATCCAGGCCCCATTGACCGGCTTGGCGAAAGCTGCGGCGGGTTTTTTGCGTTGGAACAAAGGCTTAGAAAGTTCGGCTTCCGCGGCATTATTTCCTGTGCAGACATGCTGCGAGATCGGCTCGTCCCTCCGATCAGCCCGCGTCCTCTTCCCCTCCACGGGGCGCGGGCTTTCTTTGCCTATCGTACGGAATAGCCAACGACCAACCCGCGATCGGCGGCCCCAGGTCTGAGAGTTTGGTCATCATTGTGCCGGCAATGCCTTCGCGGCAGCGGTCAGGGTTGCCCGATCGGTGCCGTGCTTGCGGATCAGCTCGCGCACCTGCTCCGGCGTGATGTTGTTCTGCAGAGCGAAATAATTCACTTCATAATCATCGCTCGCCGATATCTTGTTGCGGTCGCGAAAGTCGCGTTTGCCTTTGTCGTCTGCCATATCGCACGTCCTTTAGGATTCTCTAATATTGGCTATGGCTAATATACGGAGATGACCTAGACTGGTTCCATGCGTAGGCGGGCAGATGCCGGCACCGGCCGGCTAGAGTTCATTCCCCCGATGGAGCCCAGGCTGGTGGCCATGCCGCCCGAGGGTGACGACTGGATTCACGAGATCAAGCTGGACGGCTACCGCGCCCAGATCATTGTCAACGGCCTCGAGGATATCCGCGTCTATGCCGAAACCGGTAAGGACTGGACGCGTAAATATCTGGGCATCGTCGAAGCTGCGGGTGAGCTTGAGGTCAAGAACGCCATCATCGACGGCGAGGCGGTCGTCACCGACAAGGCCGGCATGCCCGACTTCAACGCGCTCCAGAACGCCGTCGACAACAATCCCTACGGCATGTACCTGTGCGCATTCGACATTCTGCACCTCGACGGCGATGATCTGCGCGACATCGGCTGCAAGGCGCGCCGTGAAATTCTCAGCGGTATCATCAAGCCGCACAGCCGGATTCGGTTCAGCGAGGCCCTGCCTGGTGACGCGCAGTCGCTCTTCCACCTCGTCGAGGAGGTCGAGCTTGAGGGCATTGTCTCGAAGCGCGCCGACAGCAGATATCGCAGCGGCCTGACCTCGGACTGGCTGACGACCAAGAGCTTCACGGTCGATGAATTCGAACTGTTGGGCGTCGAGCGCCAGCCCGGCGAGGCAGCCTTCGCCCTTTTGGCGCAGCCCGGCACCGGGAAATATGTCGGTTCCGCCCTGATCAGCCTGGGCCGCGACATGAAGGAGCGGCTGTTGAAGCGGGTTCGGGAGCACGCCGGGCCGCCGCCAGAGGCAATGGAGAAGCGGCCGGGGACGCAATGGCTCAGGCCCGGGGTGAAGCTGCGCATCAAGCATCTTCGCGGCGACCACAGCCAGATACGCAATGCGTCACTGATGGGTTTCGCTGACGACCAGTAGCGTCCTCTGGGCATCGGCTTAGCCGCTCGACCGCCTGGGTGATCGCCAGGCAATGCACGCGGCACTACCGGGGCATGAAGATGCCGGCGACACAGTGGCAAACCGGAGATGGTCTGCCGCGTGATGCACTTGCATGGCAAGGAAGACCTGCCGCGTGGCTCGCTGCAATATTTAGTAGAAATACTAAGAAAGTGGGCCTTGCTTTGTTTTGCGCCGATGTCCTATCTGCTTCAACTACTTTTAGTCTGAGGGGCGGGTATGAAACAGAGTCAGGATGGCAATCGGCGATCATCCGCAGGCAGCGCGTTGGCGATCGGGCTTTTGATATCGAGCATATCTCTGGCAGGGTGCACTACAGTTTCCACTGGCGGTGCGGATGGATGGCTTATGAAGCGAAATGCTGACGCGGTTTCCGACGCAATGGCTAAGAAAGGCATGATGCCCGCAACGGTCGACTGCCGGTTCGATAGCACTGATTTGGACAAAGAGGCCTTTGGATTAAAATTTACGTGGAAACCTGCCCCATCAGACTTTTTCTGGCTATGGCACGTCGGCTATCCCGATTACGTTGCGACGAAGGAAGCTAGATCACGCGCACTCGGCCTTCATCGCGTGTTTTCGAAAAGGGTTCGTGATCCGGCAACGGGTCAAGTAGTGTCGATCTGGACGAGTTGATCCTCTCAGCGGCGTACGGATCTGTGCGGGGGGCGCTCAGCAATGGGAGTGCCCACCGCGATCTGCATTATGCGACGATTGAGCCGCTACGGACATGCCCGGCTGGGCGGCAACCAGGCCGCGAATCGGCCGCAATGCCCCGGTTCAACTAGCTGCTGAGGCTCATGATATCCCTGAGGTGCGTGAAGTATGAAGTATCCGTTGTCTCTGGGCATTGTGCTTTTTTCGATACCTTTATCGGCATCGGAGATCATCCTTGAGCAGGTCACATTGCGCCGCGGGATGGAAGGCGACACCAGGCAGTCGGGAGCCTTGGACGATCCGAAAACCTACAGCAAAAACAAGGTGTACCGTGAGGAAAAGGAACTCGCAGCGCAAGCTGGCATCAAGATAGACCAATTCCTGGATGATTACTATGCGAAAGGATTTCGGAAAGAATCTGGAGCCAACAAAGCAGTGCACTACCTGATATTCTACAATTCAATCTCGGCGCCGCAGTGCAAGATACTACCAAGAGAATAGAAAGATTTCGAGCAAAGCAGTCGAGTATCTTGTCGAAGTTTTTAAGCTGAACAGCTACGGGCACACCAAACGTGCCGACGGTCACGTTCAGCTTCATTTTCTGGGGGACGTCCAATCGAGAAAGACTGTCGTCGACATCGAGGTCGGTTGCGGCGAGGTGCGCGGCGTGACCGATGGATTGGCCTGGCCGTTCCAGCAGAAAATCCTGTTTAGAAAGTTGCAGGATTATTCCAACAAGCCTGGCCTCTACGACAAGATCAGCTTCGAGTTCTCCAGGTCCTACAGCTTTGCTTCGGAATTCGACCGGAATGGACACAAGATAACGCTGCCGAATTTTCTTAGGTAAGCTTCCTCGAACGACCTTGCTCGCTTCCCGGCTGAAGCATCTGATCTGAGCCGTGCCCGACTTTCCTTTCAGCCGCCGCCGAGACTCGAAGATTTTTTTACGGCGACAGTGCACCTTTTGTCTTCTTCTGTTCCCGCATTCCAGATCGTGCCCGCGGCCTCACGGTGGCGCGGCCTATCGATGGGTACACCGGAACCAGAGCTTGGCGATTCGGTTAACTGGATATGCCAAACAAAATCAAAGACCCGCCACCGAAGCCCGCCCCGAAGAAGACACCTGTCCGTCGTCCTGACAAGGAAGCGTCGCCGGAGCCTGAACATGTGGACCCGCCGCCACGAGACGTGCGCGAGGCTCCGGCACCAAATCCACACGGCGATAGGAAGTCCTGACCGCCGCGGTGGTGCCCGAACACGTGGGAGAGCATCACATCGAGCCCTTGAGACTGGTTCGAGGTGCAGCCGCCCGATATCTATCTACGCGGCGCGTCGTTGAGCGAGGTGGAAACCCGAACGGGCTCGACGGGGCTCGACGACGGTCACGATGCTGTGGTGGTGATCGCAGTACACACGGTCAGGCGAAGTTGGCCCAGCACAAAAGCGGTGACCGCCGGGTACTGACCGATCTTCGCGAACCGGGAAGCGGCATTGATAGGGGCCTAGCTTCATGAGGGGGACGTCACTCGTAGTTAGTCTGGCATTTTCAGGCATGATGTCTTTCTGGTTCCTAAAGGTTGGCCGTCGCCATGATCCAATAGTCTGATTTCCACTGTGGAGGGCAGCGACTGCGTCGGGCGAATTTATCTCGCTTGGCTGGCTATGGAACACCATGTGGTGTCGGGAACTGCTTCAAGCAATTGCTTGCGGCTAGAAGCCACACCGCTGCTGATGGGGGCGCGAAGCAGGCATGTGCCGGTTGACCCGCCGGGGCAGGCGGAAGCGTCATTCCGGCTGGTTCGAGAATGCGGCAGGCTGTCGCGGATCGGCCCCGCGCAAAGCGCCAACCGAAGGGGCAACGAAAGGTGCAAGTAAATTCGACGATGATTGATATTTCTAAGCTAAAACAACCTTTTAGCAAGGGAGTCTGGCGGAGAGAGCGGGATTCGAACCCGCGTTACGGTTTCCCGTAAACACACTTTCCAGGCGTGCGCCTTCAACCACTCGGCCACCTCTCCGTCATTTCGCCGCGGCCGGTTTCGCCGCGCGGGTTGGGGAGATGCCGTCTCCCTCGGGAAAATTCCGGTCCGGAACTCCGCACCGCAGGCGCCGTCAACCAGCGGACACCTTTTCTCCGCACCTGAGCCGTCAAAGCAACAGGCGCGGGGCTCATCTAGTCGATCCGGTGCCGAATGCCAAGACGCTCTATTCGCTTTGTCGGACAGGGATGCTCTGTCCATGCCACCAGCGCTGCTTGGCAAGCCGATCGCCGCGATCGGCGTCGTCTTGGCCGACCGACGCCTCAGCGGCGAAAACCGGCGGCGCAGGTTCAACTTCGCGTGTCGCGATTGCGGATATAGCGCGCAGATCCTATTTATCAGGCCGATACAGATTTCTGATTCCGGGGAGGAAAGGTCTGCATGTTCCGCTTTCTTTTCCGTCTTGCCGCAATGGTTGCGCTTGCGGTTTCGGTGATCATGGCGGTGATCGACGCGACCCGCTCGGTGGCCGCCTCCGTGCTGGTCATGACCCCGCTCAACACAAGCTGGCTCGCCGTCTCGCCGGATACGCGAAGCGCCTTCGAAAGCTTCGTCCGCGAAAAGCTTGGTCCGCTGCTGTGGGACGGCGCCATCGCCTGGGTGCTCAACCAGCCCGGTTTCGCCGTGTTCGCGGTGGTTGCCTTCATTCTCTACTTGATCGGCTACAGGCGGGAGCGGCCGACCAGGCGGTTCGCCTAGACTTGATGATTTGTTGTCGTTTGGTGTTCCCAAACAAAGACAAGCTCCAAACAAAAAGAAAAGGAGACTGCACATGTTTCTCAGCGACATGCTGAACAAGAAGCTCAACCTGCCGAAGCCTGCCGAGGCGCTGCCGGGTCGCGCCAGCCCTATCCCGACGGCATCCAATCACTTTGTCTCGAAGCGGCCGCTGAAGGGGCCCTATCCCGAGGGCCTGGAGAAGGCGATGTTCGGGCTGGGCTGTTTTTGGGGCGCGGAACGCCTGTTCTGGCAGGTCGAGGGCGTGTGGGTCACGGCCGTCGGCTATGCCGGTGGCGTCACCCCCAATCCGACCTACCAGGAAACCTGCACCGGTTTGACCGGCCATGCCGAAGTCGTGCTGGTCGTCTACGACCCGAAGATCGTGTCCTATGCACAGCTTCTGAAGCTGTTCTGGGAAAGCCACGACCCGACACAGGGCATGCGCCAGGGCAACGACGTCGGCACCACCTACCGCTCGACGATCTACACCTTCGGTGATGCGCAATATCAGGCGGCGATCGCCTCGCGCGACGCCTACGAGGCCTCGTTGCGCGGCGCCGGGCGCGGCAAGATCACCACCGAGATCGCGCCGGCGCCGGAATTCTACTTCGCCGAGGAAGACCACCAGCAATATCTGGCGAAGAATCCCTACGGCTATTGCAATCTGCAGGGCACCGGCGTCGCCTGCGCCATCCCGGCGGCCGCCTCCGTTTGAGGCCTTTGGCGAGACGATGATCCGTGGCGCCGGGATGCGGCGCCCGGCTTTTCCAAAGGGTCAAAATTCCGCGTGAATTTTGCTTCGGGCCGTGCCAGATTGGCCCGAAGCGGGAGGAAGACACTCCTGTCTGATGTCGCCTGCCTGCCGGAGAATCGGACAGGCAGGCGGTGCATAACGGAAAAATAACCGACAGGGTGTGGATCACATGAAACGTATCGTTCTCGGCCTCCTGGCCGCAACTGCGATGGTTCTTCCGGCCTTCGCTGCGGACATTCAGCCAGCACTTCTCTTTGATCTCGGCGGCAAGTTCGACAAGTCGTTCAACGAAGCGTCCTACAACGGCGCCGAAAAGTTCAAGGCCGAAACCGGCATCGCCTATGTGGAATTCGAGGTCTCGAACGCGACCCAGCGCGAGCAGGCGCTGCGCCGTTTCGCCGAGGATGGCCGCAATCCGATCGCCATGGCGGGCTTCTCCTGGGCGGATGCGCTGGAGAAGATCGCCGTCGAGTTTCCCGAGACAAAATTCGCCATCATCGACATGGTCGTCGACAAGCCCAATGTCCGCTCCGTCGTCTACAAGGAGCAGGAAGGCTCCTATCTCGTCGGGGTGATGGCGGCGATGGCCTCGAAGACCAAAAAGGTCGGTTTCATCGGCGGCATGGACATTCCGCTGATCCGCCGATTCGGCTGCGGCTATGTCGGCGGCGCCAAAGCGGCTGGCGCTACCGAGGTTATCCAGAACATGACCGGCGACACGCCGGCGGCCTGGAACGATCCGGCCAAGGGCGGCGAGATCGCCAAGACGCAGATCGACCAGGGCGCCGACGTGATCTACGCAGCGGCAGGCGGCACCGGTGTCGGCGTGCTGCAGGCGGCTGCCGACGCCGGCAAGCTCGGCATCGGCGTCGATTCTAACCAGAACGGCCTGCAGCCCGGCAAGGTGCTGACTTCGATGGTCAAGCGCGTCGATGTTGCCGTCTACAACACTTTCATGGACGCCAAGAACGACAAGTTCACCGCCGGCATCAACGATCTCGGTCTTAAGGAAGGCGGCGTCGACTACGCCATGGACGAAAACAACAAGGCGCTTGTCGACGACGCGATGAAGGCGGCGGTCGAAAAGGCCAAGGCCGACATCATCGCCGGTACCATCAAGGTGCATGATTACATGTCGGACAATTCCTGCCCTTACTGATCGCGAGATTGCCGATCTGCTCGACGCCGCCGGGTGACAACCCGGCGGCTTTTTTATCCGCAAGCTCACCAATGCGGCGGTTTGGCCACCGGCACGTCGGGTGTAGCCTGTTCCTCCAGCGCCAGGAAGCGGTCGGCCAGCGCATCGAGCTTGCACTGCATGCGCTCGATCACCTTCCACTGCTCGGCGATCTGGCCGGACAGTTCCTCGATGGTCTTCTCCTGCTCGGCAGCGCGGATTTCCAGCGTCGTCAACCGGTCGTCGGGCATGGTCATTTGAAATCCTCGATCAGGCGATTGTGCAGGCTGCGGCCACGTTCGAAATTGACAAGCGCGCGGGGATTTGTCGAGAGTGAATGCCGCTCCGGCAATTGGCACAGACGGGGCGTCATGCTAGGCGTTTTGACCAAGCGATAAAAATACGATGGGAAAGGCTGCATGGCGCAAGCCGCAATCGAGCTGATCGGCATCAACAAGAGTTTTGGCGCCGTCCGCGCCAATCGCGACATCAATCTGGAAATCGCGCGCGGCACCATCCACGGCATTGTCGGCGAGAACGGCGCCGGCAAGTCGACGCTGATGTCAATTCTTTATGGGTTCTATCAGGCCGACAGCGGCGAGATCCGCGTCGGCGGCCAGCCGGCATCGATCAAATCGCCCAACGACGCCATCTCGCTCGGCATCGGCATGGTGCATCAGCATTTCATGCTGGTCGACAATTTCACGGTGCTGGAAAACGTCATTCTCGGCGCCGAAAGCGATGCGCTGCTGAAGAAGAGCATCGCCAAGGCACGGTCCGAGCTGGAACGGCTCGAGCGCGAATATGGGCTGGAGGTCGATCCCGATGCGATCATCGAGGAGTTGCCGGTCGGCCTGCAGCAGCGTGTCGAAATCCTCAAGGCGCTGTATCGCGGCGCCGAGATCCTGATCCTCGACGAGCCGACGGGCGTGCTGACGCCCGCAGAGGCCGACCATCTGTTCCGCATCCTCAGGCAATTGAAGGAGCAGGGCAAAACGATCGTGCTGATCACCCACAAGCTGCGTGAGATCATGGCGATCACCGACACGGTCTCGGTCATGCGCCAGGGCACTATGGTGGCGACCAGACAGACGACGAAGACCACGGTCGGAGAATTGGCCGAGCTGATGGTCGGGCGGCGCGTTCTGCTCAGGGTCGAAAAGGGCGAGGCGGAAGCCGGCGAGGTCAAGCTTGCGGTGAAGAGCCTGACGGTGAAGGATTCGCGTGGCGTCACCATGGTCGACGACGTCTCCTTCGACGTGCGCGCCGGCGAGATCGTCGGCATCGCCGGCGTCGCCGGCAACGGGCAATCCGAAATGCTTGAGGCGATTTCCGGCATCAGGCGCGCGGTCTCGGGCTCGGTCATGCTCGACGGCAAGCCGATCGATCTGACCGGCGCCGCCGATCCCGGCGAACTGCGCGACCGCGGCCTCGCCCATGTCCCGGAAGACCGTCATCATGTCGGGCTGGTGCTGGCCTTCGAGGAGAACGAGAATTCGATCCTCGGCTATCACAACGATCCGCGCTATGTGAAAGGGCCGTTCCTCGACATCGACGCGATCCGCGACGACGCCAGGGACAAGATCACCAAATACGACATCCGCCCGGCGGACTGCCGGCTCAAGACCGCCAATTTCTCCGGCGGCAACCAGCAGAAGATCGTGCTGGCGCGGGAAATGGAACAGGACCCGGGCGTGCTGATCGTCGGCCAGCCGACGCGCGGCGTCGACGTCGGCGCCATCGAATTCATCCACAAGCGGCTCATCGCCATGCGCGACCAGGGCAAGGCGGTGCTGGTGGTGTCGGTCGAGCTCGACGAGATCCGCTCGCTCTCCGACCGCATCCTGGTGATGTTTGCCGGCCGAATCGTCGGCGAGCGCGGCCCGGAGGCGAGCGAAGGCGAGCTTGGACTGCTGATGGCCGGCGTCGAGCATCGGGAGGCGGCGGAATGAGCACGCCCTACGCCAAGCTGCCGGCCTGGGCCGATTACGGGCTGATCCCGGTGATCAATCTCGCCGTTGCCTTCGTCGTCGCCGGCCTCGTCGTGCTACTGGTTGGCGAAAATCCGTTCCGCGCGGCCGTCGTTCTGGTCGAGGGCGCATTCGGCCGTGGGCAAGGCATTGCGTTCACGCTGTTCTACGCCACCACCTTCATCTTCAGCGGGCTGTCGGTGGCGGTTGCGGCGCATTGCGGCCTGTTCAACATCGGTGGCGAGGGCCAGGGCTATATCGCCGGTCTCGGCATCGGCTTCGTCTGCCTGACCTTCGACAGCGTGCTGCCATGGTGGCTCACCTTTCCGCTGGCGATCATCGCCGCTGCGGCGATGGGGGCGCTGTGGGCGCTGATCCCGGCCTATCTGCAGGCCAGGCGCGGCTCGCATATCGTCATCACCACCATCATGTTCAATTTCATCGCCGCCAGCGTTATGGTCTACGCACTGGTCGGATTCTTGAAGCCGGCCAATTCGATGGCGCCGCAGACACGCTCCTTCCTCGACGGCGCGCAACTGCCGAAGCTCAACTGGGTCATCGAATTGTTCGGCGCCAAGATCCGCTCGGCGCCGTTCAACATCAGCTTCCTGCTGGCGCTGGCCATGGCGTTTCTGGTCTGGGTGCTGATCTGGCGCACCAGGCTCGGCTACGAGATGCGCACCTACGGCCACAGTTCGAAAGCAGCGCGCTATGCCGGCATTTCGGAAACCCGCATCATCATCGTCGCGATGATGATTTCGGGCGCGCTGGCCGGCATGATGGCGCTCAACCCGACGATGGGCGACCAGCACAATGTCGCGCTCGAATTCGTTTCGGGCGCTGGTTTCGTCGGCATCGCCGTAGCGCTGATGGGGCGCCTGCACCCGGTCGGCATTGTGCTCGCCGCAATATTGTTCGGCATGCTCTACCAGGGCGGCGCCGAGCTCGCCTTCGAGATGCCGGCGATCAGCCGTGACATGATCGTCATCATCCAGGGTCTGGTCATCCTGTTCGCCGGCGCGCTCGAGCATATGTTCCGGCCCTATGTCCAGGCGCTGTTCGCCTCGCTCAGCCCGAGATCCGTCGGCATCGAAGCGATCAAGGGGAAGGGTGCCTGAGATGGATCTGTTCAACGCCATCATCCAGGTTCTGGACTCGACCATCCGCCTGTCGGTGCCCCTGCTGCTCGCCTGCCTTGCCGGCCTCTATTCGGAGCGGGCCGGCATTTTCGACATCGGGCTCGAGGGCAAGATGCTGGTCGGCGCCTTCGCCGGCGCCGCCTCCGCCTCCGTCTTCCATTCCGCCTATATCGGCCTCGGCATGGCCATCCTCATCTCGGTCGCTTTCGCGCTGGTCCACGGCTTTGCCTCGATCACCCATCGCGGCAACCAGATCGTCTCCGGCGTGGCGATCAATTTCATCGCCGCCGGATCGACGATCATGCTAGGCCAGGCCTGGTTCCAGCAAGGTGGACGCACGCCGGCTCTTGCCTCGGACGAGCGGTTCGGGGCGATCATCTGGCCCGGAGCGGACGCGCTCAGGGGCGTGCCGATCCTCGGACCGATCTATTCGGAACTCATCTCCGGCCATTCCGTGCTGGTCTATGTCGCGTTCCTCGCCGTGCCGTTCACCTGGTGGGTGCTGTTCCGCACCCGCTTCGGCTTGCGCATGCGCGCGGTCGGCGAGAACCCGGCTGCGGTCGACACCGCCGGCATCTCGGTCGCCTGGCTGCGCTACCGGGCGCTGATCTGCACCGGCGTGCTCACCGGCATTGCCGGCGCCTATCTGTCGATGGTGCAGAATGGCGGCTTCGTCAAGGACATGACCGCCGGCAAGGGCTACATCGCCCTGGCCGCGCTGATCTTCGCCAAATGGAAGCCGGTCAACGCCATGTTCGCCTGCCTGTTGTTCGGCTTCCTCGACGCGCTGTCGATCCGCCTGCAGGGCACGCCGCTGCCGCTGATCGGCAAGGTGCCGGTGCAGCTCATGCAGGCGCTGCCCTATATCCTCACCGTCATCCTGCTCGCCGGCTTCATCGGCAGGGCGATCCCGCCACGCGCCGGCGGCGTGCCCTATGTCAAGGAACGCTGAGCATGGTTCCAGGGCGATCGCTTCAGCTTCATCTTCCGGGCGTTGGCGCTGCCCCTCACCTGCCTGCCGGCATCCTCTCCCCGTATAGGGACGGGGAGAGGGGGCGCTGTCATCGACGGTTTCGCCAAGCACCAGCGTTACAGGAAGGGCGCCAACGTTGCGGCAAGCCCTTTCTCCCCGTCACTCTACGGGGAGAATTGCCCGGCAGGGCAATGAGGGGCGGCGCCAACTTCGGTAAGCATCGCTCTCCACCGCAAGTTGGAAACCGTCACTCGTCTGAAGCGATTGCCCTGGCCCGCGTGTGGAAGAAAAACAGTGTCGCATGATCTGTTCGAAGCGGCCAAGGCCGCCATGGCCAAGGCCTATGCGCCCTATTCGAAATTCCCGGTCGGGGCGGCACTGCGCACCGAGGACGGCCGCGTCTTTTCCGGCGCCAACGTCGAGGTAGCGTCCTATCCGGAAGGCTGGTGCGCCGAAACCACGGCGCTCGGCCACTTCATCATGGCCGGCGGCGGCAGGATAACGGAGATCGCTGTCATCGCAGAGCGCATGGCGAAATGCTCGCCCTGCGGCGGCTGCCGGCAGCGGCTGGCCGAATTCTGCCGGCCGGAAACCAAACTCTATCTCTGCGACAATGCCGGCGTGGTCGAAACCGTGACCATGGGCGAGATGCTGCCCTACGGCTTTCAGGGCGACATGTTGAAATGAAGAACTTGGTTGAAATGAAGAGCTTGGTTGAAATGAAGAGCTGGTCGAAATGAAGGAAGCGCTTGATCGTCTCGTCGAAAGGCTGGACGGGCTGGCGCCCGCCACCGGGCTGGTGCTGGGTTCGGGTCTTGGCGGGCTTGTCGACCAGGTCGAGGACGCTGTTCGCATTTCCTATGCCGAATTGCCGGGCTTTCCAAGAAGCGGCGTCAGCGGCCACGCCGGCGAGGTGGTGGCGGGGCGTTTTGCCGGCACGCCGGTGCTGATACTGTCCGGCCGCGCGCATTATTACGAGCATGGCAACGCGGCGGCGATGCGGCCGGCGCTGGAAGTGCTCGCCGGCCTCGGCATCTCGCAACTGATCCTCACCAATGCCGCGGGCTCGGTCGATCCGGACATGGGGCCGGGCTCGATAATGCTGATCACCGACCATATCAATTTCTCGGGCTCCAACCCGCTGATCGGCGAGCCGAGCGACCGCCGCTTCGTCGGCCTGACCGAAGCCTATGATGCCGGCCTTCGCTCAGCCATCGAGACGGCCGCGAAGGCGACGGACACCGCGCTGCACAAGGGCGTCTATATGTGGTTTTCCGGGCCGTGCTTCGAGACGCCCGCCGAGATCCGCATGGCGCGCGTCATGGGCGCCAATGCCGTTGGCATGTCGACCGTGCCGGAGGTCATTCTCGCCCGCTTCCTCGGCCTGCGCGTCGCCGCCTGCTCGATCATCACCAATCTCGCCGCAGGGATGACCGGGGCGGAGCTTTCGCACCAGGAGACCAAGGACATGGCGCCGATTGGCGGCGCGCGGCTGGCGACAATCCTCCAGCGTGTGTTCCAGGACGGGTTGCCGGAGCGTAAGGTCCTGGCCTGATGCTTCCCCAGGAAATCATCCGCAGCAAGCGCGACGGCCACAAGCTGTCGACGCAGGAGATCGCCAGCTTCATTGAAGGCGTCACCGCCGGCACCGTCTCGGACGGGCAGGTCGGGGCGTTCGCCATGGCGGTGTTCTTCAACGGCATGAGCCGCGACGAGGCGGTGGCGCTGACGCTGGCGATGCGCGATTCCGGCGATGTACTCGACTGGTCGGACCTGCCGGGCCCGGTCACCGACAAGCATTCGACAGGCGGCGTCGGCGACAATGTCTCGCTGTTGGTGGCGCCGATCGTCGCTGCCTGCGGCGCATATGTGCCGATGATTTCCGGCCGCGGCCTCGGCCATACCGGCGGCACGCTCGACAAGATGGATGCCATATCGGGCTATATCAGCCAGCCGGACGTGGCGGGGTTCCGCAAGGCGGTGCTCGAAGCCGGCTGCGCCATCATCGGCCAGACCGCCGATCTCGCGCCCGCCGACCGCCGGCTCTATGCGATCCGCGACGTGACGGGAACCGTCGAATCGGTGCCGCTGATCACCGCCTCGATCCTGTCGAAGAAACTGGCCGCCGGCCTGCAGTCGCTGGTGCTCGACGTAAAGGTCGGCAACGGCGCCTTCATGGAAAAGTCGCGTGACGCTACGACACTGGCGAACAGCCTGGTCGAAGTCGCCAATGGCGCCGGACTGAAGACCTCAGCACTGGTCACCGGCATGAACGAGCCGCTGGCGTCGGCAGCCGGCAACGCGGTCGAGGTGCGCAATGCCGTCGATTTTCTCACCGGCCGTTTCCGTGACCGGCGGCTGGAGGATGTGACGCTGGCTTTGGCCGCAGACATGCTGCAGTCGGCCGGGCTGGTGTCATCCAACCAGGATGGCTTGCGGCGCGCCGCCGAGACGCTTGCCGGCGGCGGCGCCGCCGCCGTCTTCGCGCGGATGGTGGCGGCGCTCGGCGGTCCGACCGACTTCATAGAGAGCCCGGAAAAATACCTGCCGAGGGCGGCGACCGAGTTTGCGGTCAAGGCGACCGAATACGGTTTTGTCACCGGCATCGCCACCCGCGACATCGGGCTCGCCGTCGTCGGGCTTGGCGGCGGGCGCATACGGCCGGACGACAGGATCGATCATGCGGTTGGCATCACCCGGCTGCTGCCTGTCGGCGCCGAGGTGCGGGCCGGTGAGGCGCTGGCGCTGGTCCATGCCCGCAATGCGGGGGATGCCGAGGCGGCCGCCGCCGCCGTGCTTTCGGCCTATGCGATCGGCGCTTCGAAGCCGCCCGCGGAAAAAACCGTCATCCGGCGTATTTTGCCGCGCGGCTGATCCTTTTTAGCGGACCAAAACCGGTTTCCACTTTTTCGGGATCATGGTTCACTGGACGAGCAGCAGCGCGCCGTTCTCGACTTGGTATTTTTCCAGCCGCTGGAGAAAGCTCAGGCCAATCAAATTGGTGCGCAGCGCCTTGTCGTCGAGCACGACCGCCTGGACACCGTCGAGCGTGATCTTGCCTATCTGCAGCCGATCGACGGTCACCAGGGCAGCCTTGATCGCGCCGTTGGCAGTGTTGACCTGGTGCTTGAAGTCCGACGCGTTCAGCGAAATGCCGATCCTGCGTGCCGTCGAACCGTTGATGGCGACCAGCGTCGCGCCGGTGTCGATCATGCCGTCGACCGTTCGACCGTTGAGCTTGAACGCCGACCTGAAGTGCCCGCGCGCGTCCGCCGCGATCACGACCTTGCGGCCGAGCGGCTGCGCTGGTCTGTCGGGAACCGCAGCCAGGTTCAGGTCCGTTTCGATCGCCGGCCTGGTCCCGACCGCCGATTTCAGCAGGCCTTCGAACATCTGCGGATTCGACTGGTAGAGCATCGGGAACGACGCCGATGCTACGGCGAGCACGCCAAGGATGAGAAGATTGCGCAGCATGGACCCGCCTTCGTGAAGGTCCATGCTTATCGCGACATGGTGTTTGCCGCTTTAACGTAAGCGCGTAGGCGTCCCCACGTAGCGTGCAGGCGGTTGATCGCTCATTTTCAGCATGAATCATGCGGAGAATCCTATGAGCGACAGTATGAGCCATCATCGAACATTCGAGATTTTGACGGCGGAGCCTGTGCCGTCCCGACGCAAGCCGCGCCATCGGTCGGACGAAGAGAAGGCACGGCTTGTCGCCGAAGCGTTCTCGCCAGGGGGCAATGTCTCGGCGGTTGCGCGTTCCGAGGGGCTGGACCCCTCGCAGCTCTATGCGTGGCGCCGCAAGGCGCTTTCGTCGGGCATGGTTGCGCCACTGACGGAGGGAGCGAGCAAGCCGGCGAAGTTCACGCGCTTTGAAGCGGTGGGCAGCGACACGGTGGAAATCGTCATTGGCGACGCAGTGGTGCGCGCCGGCGGCGATGTCGATCCCGATCGCCTGGCGAGGATCATCCGCGCGGTTCGTAAGGCATGATCGCTTCCGGTGTGGTGGTTTACGTGTCGTGCCAGCCGGTCGACTTCCGCAAGGGCGCGGCATCTTTGATGGCGCTGGTCAGGGATGGCGGCCTGGACCCATTCTCGGGGGCACTTCACGTATTCCGTTCGAAGCGTGCGGACCGGGTTCGCATCGTGTGGTGGGACGGCAGCGGGGTTTGTCTTTATTCGAAGACTCTGGAAGATCACAGCTTCTGCTGGCCGGGGATATCGGCCGCGCGCATGCGTCTCGACCACGCCCAGTTGATGGCGCTTCTGGCCGGACTGGACTGGAAAAAGATTCGTCCGGCCAGGGTCAGGCGGCCGTTATCGACGGGCTGAAACCGGCCTGCGGCAAGATGAATCATGCGGCTGGAACGGTTGGGAAAGCGGCTGTTTTTGTGCTCTGTTGCTTGCCATGGTTCTACCGGGTCTTGCCCTTCCCGACGACGTTGATGCGCTGAAGGCGATGATCCTTTCCATGGCTCGCGAGCAGGCTGCAAGCGAGGCCCGGATCGCAGTCGCCGACGCTCGGATCGCAGCATCTGAGGCGGAGGTCGCCCGGCTGAAAGCTGTCGAGAAAAGCGCCAGCGAGCGGATCGCCAATCTCACGTCAATCCTGAAAGTTTTACAGCGCACGCAACATGGCACGCGTTCCGAGCGGCTACGCCTGGCCATCGACGACGAGCAGGCCTCCTTTGCCTTCGAAGAGGTCGAGACCGGCCTTTCGGAAATCCGGAGCGAACTCGACCGCGCGGTCGGGAACAAGCCGAAGCGCGCCCCGCGTCCGCGCAAGGGCTTTGCTGCCCACCTCGAACGCATCGAGGAGGTCGTCGAGCCGGAAATCCCGGCCGACTGCGAGGGGCTTGAAAAGGTTCTGATCGGCGAGGATCGATCCGAGCGGCTGGACGTCGTGCCGCCGAAGTTCCAGGTCATCGTCACGCGCCGTCCCAAATACGCCTTCCGGGGCCGTGACGGCGTGGTCCAGGCTCTGGCGCCGGCGCACATCATCGAAAGCGGGCTGCCGACGGAGCGGCTGCTCGCCTATATCGCCGTCTCCAAATACGCCGACGGCCTCCCGCTTTATCGGCAGGAGGCGATCTATCTGCGCGACGGCGTCGAGATCAGCCGGTCGTTGATGGCGCAGTGGATGGGGCATCTGGGCTTCGAGCTGCAGATGCTTGCTGATTACATACTGGAGCGCATCAAGGAGGGCGAAAGGGTCTTCGCCGACGAGACGACCTTGCCCACCCTTGCCCCTGGTTCCGGGAAAACCACGAAAGCCTGGTTGTGGGCCTACGCACGGGATGACCGACCCTATGGCGGAACCAGTCCGCCAATGGTTGCCTATCGTTTTGAAGACAGCAGAGGTGCGGATTGCGTGGCGCGCCACCTCGCCGGATTCAGCGGTATCCTGCAAGTGGATGGCTACTCGGCCTATACCAACCTGGTCAAGGCACGGGCCAAAGCCGGCAGCAATGAAACAATCCGGCTCGCCGGGTGCTGGGCTCACCTGCGGCGCAAATTCTACGACCTGCACATCAGCGGGGTCTCGCAGGCCGCGACGGATTCGATCATCGCCATGACCGAATTGTGGAAGGTCGAGGACGAGGTCCGCGGCAAGGATGCCGGAAGCCGCGCCGCGCTACGTCAGGAAAAGTCCGTGGCCATTGTCGCGAGCCTCTTCGATCTATGGGAAGCGGAACTGGGCAAGGTCTCCGGAAAATCCAAGACCGCCGAGGCGATCCGCTACGCGCTCACCCGGCGGGAGGCGCTGGAACGCTTTCTGATGGACGGTCGCATCGAAATCGACTCCAATATCGTCGAGCGTGCAATCAGGCCCCAGACGATCACGCGAAAGAATAGTCTATTCGCCGGCAGCCACGGCGGTGGACGAACCTGGGCGACGGTAGCCACCTTGCTGCAAACCTGCAAAATGAACAGCGTCGATCCGCTCGACTGGCTCTCGCAGACCTTGACCCGCATCGCTCAAGGCTGGCCGGCATCCGAAATCGAAATGCTCATGCCTTGGAACTTTAGGCCTGACGTTATCGGCTGACCGCTTACGCTTTAACAGACGCGGAAAGCGGTCGTTTGCGTAAACGATCGGTAAACGAGCGGCACGGTCATTTGGTCCCGTACATGCGGTCGCCAGCATCGCCGAGGCCGGGCATGATGTAGCCCTTCTCGTTGAGTTGGCGGTCGATGGAAGCAGTGAAGACCGGGACATCGGGATGCGCCTTTATGAAGCGCTCGAGGCCTTCTGGCGCCGCCAACAGGCAGAGGAAGCGGATGTTGGTGGCGCCGCGCCCTTTCAGCTTGTCGATAGCCGCAATCGCCGAATTGGCGGTCGCCAGCATCGGATCGACGACGATCACCAACCGATCGGCGAGATCGCTCGGCGCCTTGAAGAAATATTCGACCGCTTCCAGGGTTTCGTGGTCGCGGTAGAGACCGATATGGGCGACGCGCGCCGCCGGCACCAGGTCGAGCAGGCCTTCGAGCAGGCCGTTGCCGGCGCGCAGCACTGAGGCGAAGACCAGCTTCTTGCCCTCCAGCGTCGGCGCTTCCATCGTCTCGATTGGCGTTTCGATCGTCGTCGTCGTCAGTTCGAGGTTGCGTGTGACCTCGTAACCGAGCAGCAGCGAGATCTCGCGCAACAGCCGCCGGAAGCCGGCCGTCGAGGTTTCCTTCTTGCGCATGATGGTCAGCTTGTGCTGGACAAGCGGGTGGTCGACGACGGTGACGCCCTGCATGGTGGTCTCCTGGCTGCGCAGTTAGTGAATGGTGAATGGTGAATAGTGAATAGGGAATAGCGAATAGTGAATAGGTTGGCGAGTTCCTGATTCAGCGGAAACTTGCGGTTGACGGGCCGAAGTGCCGGGCGCACCACCATTCACCATTCACCATTCACCATTCACCATTCACCATTCACCATTCACCATTCACCATTCACCATTCACCGGCTCTTGGCGTCGAGCCGGCCCAGCAGCATTGCCTTGGTCTTCCTGTCGACGAAGGCGGCGTCGATAGCGGTTCTGGTGACGGCGGCGAGCGCCTTGTCGTTCATCGAAAAATGCTCGGCGGCAATGTCGTATTCGCGCTTCAGCGACGTCCGGAAATAGGGCGGATCGTCGGAGTTGAGCGTCACCTTGCAGCCCGCCGCCTGCAGTGCCGGAAAAGGGTGTCCGGCGAAACTGTCGAAGACCTTCAGCGCGATGTTGGAACTCGGACAGCATTCGAGCACGATGCCTTCGTCGGCGATGCGCCGAACAAGGTCGGGGTTCTCGATGGCGCGCACGCCATGGCCGATGCGGGCGGGGCGGATGTGGTCGAGTGCGGCCTTGACGCTCTCCCAGCCCATCAGTTCGCCGGCATGGACGGTGATGCCAAGGCCGGCCTCGCGGGCGATTTCGAAGGCCCTGACATAGTCCTCCAGATCGCCGATCCGCTCGTCGCCGGCGACGCCGAAGCCGGTGACCAGCGGATGCCCGCAACGTGCGGCGAAGCGGGCCGCCTGCTCGATCGATTCGACGCCGGCATTGCGCACGCCGGTGACGATCATGCGGCCCTCGATGCCGGTCTTGGCCCTGGCACGCGCCATGCCTTCGCCGAGCGCGTCCGTATAGGCCCTGGGCGACAGGCCGGCCTTCCCGGCGTGGTCCGGCGAGGTGAAGATCTCGGAATAGATGGCGCCGTCGCGGGCGAGGCTGGTCAGATAATGATCGGCCAGCCGCGCATAGTCCTCTTCCGTGCGGAACAGGTCGGAGGAGAAGTCATAAGCGGCGAGGAAGGAGGTGAAATCGTGCCAGACGAAAGAGCCGTCCTGAATGTAGGGCGAGGTGTCCTTGCCGTATTTCTGCGCCTGGCGGATGACGAGTTCGGGCGCCGCTGCCCCTTCGATATGGCAGTGCAGTTCCGCTTTCAAAGGCATGCAATCATCCCGTCAGGTCAGTCCGGGACGTTGAGCCAAAAGCATGACTCCACGACCGGGAAGCGCGGCCGAACACCGCGCCTTAAACAATAGCGTTGGCATCATCGATCGGCTATGGTCCCGCCGGTTTTATGGCGGATCAAAAATAATGTCGGTTGAGAGAACCACGGCCGTTGGCGGCATGGAAACCTCCTATGGTTTCAAGCGCGTAGGGGCAGGCGAGAAGCAGTCCCTGGTCAACGACGTTTTCCACAAGGTGGCGAACCGCTACGATCTGATGAACGACCTGATGTCGGGCGGCCTGCACCGGCTGTGGAAGGACGCCATGGTCACATGGCTCAATCCACCAAAACGACCGGGCTGGAGCGTTCTCGACGTTGCCGGCGGCACTGGTGACATCGCCTTCCGCATCATCGAGGCGAGCGGCAGGAACGCCCATGCCACGGTTCTCGACATCAACGGCTCGATGCTCGCCGTCGGCCGTGACCGGGCCGAGAAAAAGGGCCTGAAGGACAACACTGATTTCGTCGAGGCCAATGCCGAGGAGTTGCCTTTCGCTGATGCCAGTTTCGACGCCTACACGATCGCGTTCGGCATTCGCAACGTGCCGCGCATCGATGTGGCGCTTGCCGAAGCCTATCGCGTGCTGAAGCCCGGCGGGCGTTTTCTCTGCCTCGAATTTTCCGAGGTCGACATGCCGCTGCTCGACAAGGTCTACGAGGCGTGGTCGTTCAACGCCATCCCCAGGATTGGCAAGGCGGTGACCGGCGAAGGCGAGCCCTATTCCTATCTGGTCGAATCGATCCGCAAATTTCCCAATCAGCAGAATTTTGCGGCGATGATTTCCCGCGCCGGTTTTGACCGCGTGTCTTTTCGCAATTATGCCGGCGGCATAGCTGCGCTTCATTCGGGCTGGAAGCTTTGAGGCTGGCCGGTATTTTTTATACGCGACGTGCCCTTCGCCGGTTTAAGAAACCGGCAGGACAAGCGCGGTCATGAGCAGTGTCGGCGCTGGTCTCAGGCTCGTGCGGGCCGGCTGGGTGCTGGTCCGCGAAGGCGTCGTGGCGGCGTTGCCGGGCGATGAGCTCTTCGGCCTGCCGAAATTCGGCTGGCGGGTGGCACGGCTGTTCACCCGCCGCCGCGCGCTTGCCTATGAGCGTGGCGATCGGCTGGCCAAGGCGGTCGTCCGGCTCGGCCCATCCTATGTCAAGCTCGGCCAGTTCCTGGCGACCCGGCCCGATGTCGTCGGCAACGACATAGCGCTCGATCTCGCCATGCTGCAGGACAAGATGCAGACCTTTCCGCAGGCCGAGGCGATTGCGGCGATAGAGGCCTCGCTCGGGCGCAAGGTCGGCGAGCTCTACGCCAGTTTCGGCGAGGCGGTCGCCGCGGCCTCGATCGCTCAGGTCCATTTCGCCGAAACCCTTGAGAACGGCGTTGGTTCGAAGGTGGCGGTGAAGGTCATCCGGCCGGGCGTGCGGCGCCGTTTCTTTCGCGATCTCGAAAGCTATTTCCTCGCCGCCCGTCTCCAGGAAAGATACATCCCGTCGTCGCGCCGGCTGCGGCCGGTCGAGGTGACCCAAACGCTGGCGCAGACCACCAAGATCGAGATGGATTTGAGGCTCGAGGCGGCAGCGCTTTCGGAGCTCGGCGAAAACACCAGGGACGATCCCGGCTTTCGCGTGCCAAAGGTCGATTGGGAACGCACCGGCCGTGACGTGCTGACCATGGAATGGGTCGACGGCGTCAAGTTGAACGACATTGCCGGCCTCACTGCCGCCGGCCACGATCTGAAGGCGATCGCCGCCAATCTGGTCCAGTCGTTCCTGCGCCATACGCTGCGCGACGGTTTCTTCCACGCCGACATGCATCCGGGAAACCTGTTCGTCGAGCCCGACGGCACCATCGTCGCTGTCGATCTCGGCATTGCCGGCCGGCTCGGCAAGAAGGAGCGCCGTTTTCTCGCCGAAATCCTCTACGGCTTCATCACCCGTGACTATCTGCGCGTCGCCGAAGTGCATTTCGAGGCCGGCTACGTGCCGCGCCAGCATAACGTCGCAGCATTCGCCCAGGCGATCCGCGCCATCGGCGAGCCGATCCACGGCCAGCCGGCCGAGACCATCTCGATGGCCAAGCTCTTGGCGCTGCTGTTCGAGGTAACCGACCTCTTCGACATGGCGACGCGGTCCGAACTGGTGCTGCTGCAAAAGACCATGGTGGTGGTCGAGGGCGTTGCCCGCACGCTCGACCCGGCCTTCAACATGTGGAAGACGTCAGAATCGGTGGTCGGCGGCTGGATATCGGGCAATCTCGGCCCGCGTGCCCTGCTGGCCGACGCACGCGACGGCGCCGGCGCGCTGCTGGCACTGGCCCGCCAGGCGCCGGACCTCGCCGCCCGCACCGAGCGGCTGTCGCGCGAGATCGACCTGATGGCCGAGCACGGGCTGCGCTTCGACGAGGCGACCGCACATGCGATCGGCAAGGCCGAGGCGCGCCACACCCGGTCAGGCAGGCTGGCGCTGTGGGTAATCGCGCTGACGCTGGTCTATATCGCTTGGAAGCTGCTCTGACTGCAGGCAATGACAGCAGTGCTGTCATTGCAGTCATGCCCTGGCGTCGCTATATTGGTAGCAGGAGGGCGATATGGCCAGGATTACTGTCCGCAATGTCGATGAGAGCGTCATGCAGCGACTGCGTGAGCGTGGCGCCGCACGTGGGGTTTCGATGGAGCAGGAGGCGCGGGACGTGCTCGCCGCATCCGTTGGGCTGCCGACCACCAAAGGTTTCGACTGGTCGGGTATAACAGCCGAGGACGAAGCCGAGTTCAGACCGAAGGCACGGGGGCAAGGGTAACTATGGGCACCCTGACCATTCGCAATCTTGACGACGATCTGAAGCAAAAGCTGCGCGAGCGGGCTGCCAGACATGGCGTGTCAATGGAGCAGGAAGCAAGAAGTCTGTTGCTGAAGGATGTAGCGGCCGCCAAAGAACGTGAGGGGGATGTCGTTACGGTGGAGGAAATCCTCGAATTCGGCCGACGACTGCAACGAGCGGACTTCGATCAGAAGAAATTCACGGATGACCTCTGGTCTTTCATCGAGGAGGAATGACCGTGGTGGTCGATACCTCAGCGATCGTGGCCATCCTGAACCAGGAGCCCGATGCTCTCGCGATCGCCCAGCGCCTCGCCGGAAAACAGCAGATACTTATGAGCGCCGCGACTCTGATGGAATGCGGCACAGTAATTGTCCGACGCTATGGCGCGGCTGGCACGGCCGAGTTGACGGGCCTCCTCGCCAGACTGAGAGTCACGATCGTCGCGCTCTCCGCCGAACATGCGCAGGTCGGAATTGAAGCCTATGCGCTCTATGGCCGAGGTACTGGCCATCGTGCCAACCTCAATATGGGCGACTGTTTCGCCTACGCTCTGGCCAAGACCCGAAACCTGCCGCTGCTTTTCAAGGGCGACGATTTCATCCATACCGACATCGAACCGGCGCTGAAGCCGGCATGACATCGGACAAGAACTGGTCTTGGGCATGATCCTCTCCGGCAAGCGCATCCTGCTCATCATCGGCGGTGGTATCGCCGCCTACAAGGCGCTCGACCTGATCCGCCGGCTGCGCGAGCGCGGCGCCGCCGTGCGTGTCGTCATGACCGCTGCGGCGCAGGAGTTCGTAACCACGCTGTCGGTCGGGGCGCTGTCGGCCGACCACGTCTTCACCGATTTGTTCGACCGCTATGACGAACACGATGTCGGCCACATCCGCCTGTCGCGCGAGGCCGACCTTGTCGTCGTGGCGCCGGCCACCGCCGACCTGATGGCGAAGCTCGCCAATGGCCACGCCAGCGACCTTGCCTCCACCGTGCTCGTTGCCACCGACAAGCCGGTGTTGATGGCGCCAGCCATGAACCCGAAAATGTGGTCGCATCCGGCGACCCGGCGCAATTTCGCGACGTTGCAGAAGGACGGCGTCGCATTCGTCGGCCCGGCAAAGGGTGAGATGGCCGAGAGCAACGAGGCGGGCGAAGGCCGCATGGCCGAGCCGCTGGAGATCGTTGCTGCGATCGAGGCGCTGCTCGATATCGGGCCGAAGCCGCTGGCGGGCAGAAAGATCATCGTCACCTCCGGGCCGACGCATGAGCCGATCGACCCGGTGCGCTACATCGCCAACCGTTCGTCCGGCAAGCAGGGCCATGCCATCGCGGCGGCGCTGGCAAGGCTGGGCGCCGATGTGCGCCTCGTCTCCGGTCCGGTCGGCATTGCCGATCCGGCTGGTGTCACCACGCTGCATGTTGAAACCGCGAACGAGATGAAGGACGCTGTCGAACAGCTTCTGCCGGCAGATGCGGCCGTGTTTGTCGCTGCTGTTGCCGATTGGCGCAGCGAGACATCGGCCGGCGAGAAGATCAAGAAGATTGCAGGCGAGGGGCCGCCGGCGCTGCAGATGGTCGAAAACCCTGACATTCTTGCCGGTATCGGTCACCACCGGAAGCGGCCCAGCCTGGTCGTCGGCTTCGCCGCTGAAACGCAGGATCTCGTCCGCAACGCCGAAGCCAAGCTCAGGAAAAAGGGCGTCGATTTCATCGTCGCCAACGATGTGTCCCACGAAAGCGGGGTGATGGGCGGTGATCGCAACCGGGTGCGGATCGTCTCGAAGGCCGGTGTCGACGAATGGCCCGAGATGAGCAAGGACGAGGTGGCGACTCGGCTCGCCGCCTTGATCGCCGAACGGCTGAAGACGATCATCGTCTAGTCAATCTCCCCCCTTGTGGGGGAGATGCCAAGTTTTGGCAGAGGGCCAGGCCAGAGGGGGCGCTGTCCCGCCGACGTTTCGAAAGATCGTGTTCCGCAGCGGCGCTCGAAATAACAGGATCCCAGGAATCGGCGCTGTCTCGTATGGGTAGGTTAAGCCCACGTTTGGCGATCCTTCACGCCCCCTCTGCCCTGCCGGGCATCTCCCCCACAAGGGGGGAGATTGGCAGCTCCGCCGGCCGTGGGGCTGCCGGCCCCGGGATCCTCAGCGCGGCAAGGCATCCCAGAACCCCGAGCGGCACGAAGGCGAGGAACAGCCAGGTGGCGACGTTGGCCGCCGCCTCGCGGTTCAGGCCTTCGGAAAAACCGCTGGCGTTGGCGACGATGCCGGTCAACGCGGCACCGACCGCATAGCCGATGCGCTGCATGGTCGGCACGGCGGCGGAGGCGATCGTCTGCTCGCCGTCGCTGGCCGATGCGACGATCACCCGTGTGACGAAGGGCCAAGCAATGCCGAAGCCGCCGCCCTGCAGCAAGGCGCAAAACAGGATCAGCGGAATCGAACCCGCCGGCACGGCATAGGCGAAACCGGTGATGCCCGTCGCAATCATCAGCGCGCCGCCGGTGATGATCAGTCTTTCCCGCTCCGCCGGCGCATTGGCGACGAGGATCGACAGGATCGACCAGGCAATCGATTCGGCGGCGATGATATAGCCGGTGGTCAGGATCGGAATGCCGTGCAGGCTGGTCAGAAGCAGCGGCCCGTAGACGGCGAAGGAACAGGTCGCCACCGAAAACGCGGCGACCATGGTCATGCCAGCACCAACCGGCGAGCGCAATGAGAACAGCCGCGACGGGAACAGCCGCGAGCCCGGCAGCAGCGCGTCGAGGCGAATGAACAGCGCAAGTCCGATCAGGCCGAGGATGAGCAGCAGGGAGGAGCGCAGCACGGCAATGTCGACACCGGCCGTGGCGATCAGCACGACGCTGACGGCAAGGCAGCCGAGCGCGGCAAAGGGGAAGGGCGGCGCGGTTCCAGTGATCGCCTGCGGCCGGGTCGCCTCGGGCGCGTCGAGCACGATGAAGCTCGCCAATGCCATGGCGGTGCCGCCGAGCGTGAAGATACCGAAAGCCCAGCGCCAGGAGGACAACTCGGTCATCAACGCACCGAGCACCGGCCCGCTGAACGCGGCGACGCCCCAGATCGCCGACATGACGCCGAAAAGCTGTGGCCAGATGGCGCGTGGAAACAGCCGCTCGACCGAGACGAAGGCCAGCGACACCAGCGCGCCGCCGCCAAGCCCTTCGATCAGACGCCCGGTCAGGAACAGCGGCATGGACGGCGCGGTGGCGCAGACCAGGGCGCCGGCGGCATAGAGCAGGGCGGCGACCATCATGTTGCTGCGTAGGGCGACATAGCTCACCAGCCGTCCGGCGCCGGCACCGGCGACGATGGCGCCGAGCTCGTAGATCGCCAGCGACCAGCCGACCAGCTGAACGCCGGCGAGTTCGCCGACCATCGCCGGCATCACCGTCGCCACCATGGTTTCGTTGGTGGCGTGCAGCAGGATGCCGAGGCTGATGAAGCAGAAGCGCGCTAGATCGCCACTCGCCCACAGTGCCCGCCAGTCGACCCTGTTTGTGCTGGTTTCGATCACCCCGCCCTCCCAAACTTCTTATACGCCGATTCAAAAAATGGTGGAGCGCTCTTCGTCTCCAACAGGCACGCGGCGCTTCGGGGACGGGTTGTAGAACCTCAACCGCAGTTGAGCTCAAGCGGTTTTTGCGGTGCTTCGATGCGATGAACGCGGGACCAGAGGGATCGCGCATCCCGGCGCCACTATCAATCCGTTGTGCTGCGCAACTGGAACTAGCTCCCGCGGATAGCGATGTTGGTTCCCCTCACTGAAACGATTTAGCGGCGCCTATGTGCTAGTTAATTGTTGCCAGCTTCTGCAACTTATTATATTAGTTACAGCGAATATTACCATGCTTCGGTCGTACTGGAGCACGACAATGAGCGCTACCTATTTGCGCAAGCAAAATATCGCGGCGGTTCTATGCGCCGCAGAGGGACCTTCACCCGAAAGAGTCTTGGGAGGCCCGGCGGCATAACCCGCTGCTGGCGGCCTCATAACTTCCACATCTCCCACAGCATAATCGATCGAGCCGGATCGAGGGCTCGCTCTGCGCCCTCATGCTGCCGACCAGTGCCAGAGATGGCCTGCGCAGCACCCCTCTAGAGCGGGATGAGATTACCTGCGGTCATAGCCTGAGTTTGCGAAGTAATTTGAGCACTCGAGCGGTGTGACGCGGTTGAGAATCTGGCCGATGGCGTTGCAGACCGTTTCAACGGTGCGCTTTGCGGCCTTTCGCAGCCAGTGCTTGAGCTTGGCGAAGAGCTGTTCGATCGGATTGAGGTCAGGCGAGTATTTCGGCAGGAAGAAGAGCCTCGCGCCGGCCTTTCGGATGGCGCGACGCACGGCCTTGCCTTTGTGGCTGCCGAGATTGTCCATCACAACGATGTCGCCCGGCTGGAGAGTGGGCACGAGAACCTTCTCGACATAGAGGAGGAACCTCTCGCCGTTGATCGGCCCGTCGATGAGCCAGGGCGCTTCGACGCGATCATGACGCAGCGCAGCCAGAAAGGTCATTGTCTTCCAGTGGCCATTGGGAACTTTGGCCTTGATCCGCTGTCCGACCGGTGCCCAACCCCTGAGCGGGGCCATGTTGGTCTTGGTCCAGGTCTCGTCGATGAACACCAGGCGGGCGGGGTCGATCCGGTCCTGATACAGAACCCATTGCCTCCGTCGGCGCGCAACATCGGGACGATCTTGCTCGGCGGCGATCAGCGTCTTTTTTTGTGAGACAGCTTCTCGGCGTGCACGAACTCCCACACCGAGCGGTAGTCAACCTTCAGGCCACGCTCGCCAAGTTCGGCCACAAGCCCGCGCAAGGTGAAGTCCTTCTCCCGGCAGCGCTCGACAAGCCAGTCGCGCCACGCTCCCGATATCTTCTTCGGCTTGTAGCCGCCCACTTGGCGGGGCGCCACGCTCCCCGTCTGTTCCACCCGCTTCAGCCACTCGATCGCCGCGCTGTAGCTGACGCCAAATCGAGCAGCCGCCGCGCGCCGCGAAAGCCCTTCAACCTTGACCGCCGCAACAACCCGTTCGCGCAGGTCCATTGAATATCCAACCATCAATGCTGGCCTCCTGCCCAGCAGCAAGGTTGAATCAGATCATCGCTGATTTGGGAATCCCACGACTCCCATAAATCTCATCCCGCTCTAGCTCTGGCAAATTCGGAGGAAAACATGATTGTTGGACATAGTGTTTTAAAGCTGGCCGCGGCTGCGGCTTTCATGGGTGGGACACTGTTGCTTGGAACAGGCGGAGCGCTGGCGCAGAACAACTGTCCTGGCGTGTCGGCGCAGCAGTGCACAGACTTCTGCGGCGCCGCTGGTGTGGCTACTTGCGAGAAGACGGGGTCGGTTCCGGACTGCCAATGCAATGAGGACACGAAGGATGTGAATGGCAATGCGTTCGGCACGGCAACGCAGGACACTGCTGAAGGCAAGGGCAATATCGGCAACAAGACCGAGACGGGTTGCGAGGGTAATCAAGGTCAATGCAAGCAGCAGTAATATCCGAAAATTCGAGTTTTCGTTTATGTGGTTGGCTGTTCATGAATTTATTCTATAGGTGGAATAAATTCCTCTACTGCCAAAGCACAGATTAGAGCTGGGAGGGGTCTACTTCTCCTTCCGGCTCGGAGGTGGTCAGAACATGATGCGCAGCGTTCTGTTCGTTACGGTAATCCTCGGCGCCGCGGTGACGCCAGGGAGTTCGATGGGACCGTCGCCATCGGCGACTTCCGGCCAGGTATTGTCGGCCTTCAATAACCTCTCAGCTCTCCTCAAGCCGTCCTCGATCCGGCCCGATACCCCCGCCTATCGCTCGCAAGCCGTGGAGCGCGGCGATATCATCACAACAGTTCAGGCGGCTGGCACGCTGAACGCATTGGTTATGGTGGAAGTCGGTTCTCAGCTCTCGGGTCGGGTGAAGCAACTCTATGTCGACTTCAACTCCAAGGTTACCAAGGGCCAGGTCATCGCCCGGGTTGAGCCGGAGATTTATGAGGCGAGAGTAGCGCAAACCCTTGCCGAACGGGAGATGGCCCAAACGCAGGTTTCCGTACAGCGGGCCCAGATCGAGCGGGCCAGGGCAGAGTTAGAGACCGCCGAGGCGAGATATGATTCTGCCGCAGCACAGACTGCACGCGCCGAAATCGCGCTCGATGGTGCGGCGCAGGAGGTGAACCGCAAACGCTCGCTGGCTAAGCAAAAGATCATCGCGGTAGGTGAGTGGGAGCGGGACAACACTGCGCATAATTCTGCCAAGGCGCAGGCGACTGCGGCCCAGGCGGAGGAACTGTCGCAATCGGCAGCCGTTCGAGCCGCCAAAGCGACACTCAACATGGCCGAAGCGGAGCTCGCCAACACGCTTGCCCAGGTGAAGCAGAAGGAAGCGGTGCTTCAGCAGGCTCAAATCGATCTTGACCGCACCTATGTACGCGCGCCGGTCACCGGCACAGTGGTCAATCGCGCCGTCAGTGGCGGTCAGACCCTGGCGGCTAGCCTGCAGACACCGATCCTGTTCACCATAGCTCAGGATCTGACTGAGATGCAGGTGGAGGCCTCGGTGGTCGAAGCCGATATTAGCCGTTTTGCGCTTGGCCAGCCGGTTACCTTCACCGCCGATGCCTATCCCGACCGAATTTTCACCGGCACGGTGAAGCAGATACGCAAGGCACCGCATGGTCGTTCAAAATGTCGTCACATACATAGTGGTGGTCGGTACGAAAAATTCCGATGAGCTGCTGTTGCCCGGCATGACCGCCAATCTGAGCGTGGTGGTGGCAAGGCGACAGGGCGTCTTGAAAGTGCCTAATGCGGCCCTGCGTTTCCGGCCGCCGAGTGATATCCGGGAGGAGGCGCGTTCAACCGCGCCGGCCATTGCCGAAACGGGCGTAGAGCCAGGGAGCCCGGGCGAGGTCTTTGTAGTTGGGCCAGACCACGAGCCGAAGCGGGTTTCGCTCCGGCTTGGAATCACCGACGGTCGTGCAACGGAGGTACTGGCAGGCGACCTGACCGAGGGGCAGCAGGTCATTACAGGGCTTGCCACTGCTCCGCGTCGGGACGATGACACGTCTTCCGTCCTGGTCAAGTTCCGGTTGCGGTGAGGCATCCATGGCCCTGATCGAAGTCGACCGGCTGCGCCATTGCTACCGCGTTGGCGGAGGGCCGGTGTGGGCGCTCGAAGGGGTGAGCATGACGATTCAACGAGGCGAATTCGTCGCGGTGATCGGACCTTCTGGGTCAGGCAAGTCTACCTTCATGAACATTCTGGGCTGCCTCGACAGGCCCAGCGAAGGCCGCTATCGGCTGAACGGGGTTTACGTCGGCGGACTCCATCACGATGAGCTCGCTGCGATCCGCAATCGCAACATCGGTTTCGTGTTTCAGTCGTTCAATCTGCTGCCGCGGGCCAGCGCACTAGAAAATGTGGAACTGCCGCTTGTCTATCGCCGCATGTGGGCTGGAGAGCGGCGGCGCGCAGCCCTGGCGATGCTGGCCAGGGTAGGGCTCGCCGATCGGGCCAGACATACTCCTGCCGAACTCTCGGGCGGACAACAGCAGCGCGTTGCCATTGCCCGTGCTCTGGTGACGGAGCCTTTGCTTCTGCTCGCCGATGAACCCACTGGTGCGCTCGACAGCCAGACCGGGCTGGAGATCATGGCAATTCTCCGCCGCCTCAATGGAGAGGGCCTGACTATTGTGCTGGTCACCCACGAGGCGGAGATAGCTGCCCATGCCGATCGCATTGTCGCCTTTCGAGACGGTCGCGTCGTGTCCGACACCCCTGTCGTGCAACAGACCCGATCTCTGGGTAACGCTCGCCATCTATCGCTGGCTTACAACAATGTCCGGTAGCACAAGAACGGCCTTGCGATCATTACGCTCCCATCATCTGCGCAGCGCGCTCACCATGTTGGGCATCATCATCGGCGTGGCCGCTGTCGTGGTGATGATCGCGATCGGGGTTGGTGCGCGCGAACGCATCGCAACCCAGATCCGCAGCCTTGGCGCCAACCTCATCAGCATCAGTCCGGGCAGTGCGAAGATGGGCAGTGTCCGGCTTGGGGCCGGTGGCGCGCCACGGCTGAGCGAAGAGGACGCGGCGGCGATCGGAATGGAAATCTCTGGCGTCGTGGTGGCGGCGCCACTCCTCCACGCCCGCGAGCAGTTCACGATCGGTTCCAGCAATTGGCAAGGCGTGGTGCGCGGCGTGACGCCGGAATATTTCTCGGCGCGCGAATGGCGCGTTATCGCCGGGCAGGAGATTACCCCGGAGGACAACAAGCGCGTCGCCAATGTGGTGCTCCTCGGAACGACGATGCGGGAGAAATTGTTCGGAAAAGCCGATCCGGTAGGCGCCGCGATTCGCATCCGCGACGTGCCGTTCACGGTGATTGGACTGCTGGAGCGGAAGGGTCAGAGCGTATGGGGCGATGATCAGGACGATGTGGCACTTGTGCCGCTAAAGACGGTGCGACGTCAGTTCATAGGCACGAGCCGCGCCAATCCGACCTTCGTACACAGCATCACCGTCAAGTTCGCCGATTGGGTCTCGGCCGAGGACACGATGGCAGCTATCCGCGACCTGTTGTGGCAGCGCCATCGGTTGCGGACGGGTCAGGAAGACAGCTTTATGGTGAGCAACCTCGCCGAATCTGCGAATGTCGAGGGTTCGACCACGCGCGTGGTGTCGCTGCTGCTTTCGGCGGTGGCCTCAATTTCGCTGGTGGTGGGCGGGATCGGCATCATGAACATCATGCTGGTGACGGTGACGGAGCGGGTCCGCGAGATCGGACTGCGGCTTGCGGTCGGCGCGCGACGGCGAGATATCCTTGGCCAGTTTCTCGTTGAGGCAGTAACGCTTGCCTTGCTCGGGGGTATTCTAGGTGCCGCTATTGGCATTGCTGCGGCAATCGCCGTTGGCTCTATCGCCCAATGGCCGGTGATCATCGACCTCAGCGCCGTCCTGCTGGCTGTCGGCTTTGCCGCGGCGGTAGGCGTCTTCTTCGGCTACTATCCCGCCCGCAAGGCCGCAAGGCTACAGCCAATCGAAGCGCTGCGCACAGAATGATCAGCACGGATAGTTGAATCCTCTGCGTCCCCACAAAATCGAGCGAGTTTGGCGGCACTGCGCGTTAACCGGTCAATTTCGAACCGCAAAGGTCCCCACAAAAATCATGCGGCGCGGAACAGTCCTTCCGCGCCGCATGCAGAGTTACGCTATGGCGCTTATTTGAAAGAGTGGATCAGCTCCAATGAGGTGACGGCGACGGCCAGGTTGACGCCGGTCTGCGCCTGTACGTTGAGAGGCTGCAGCGAGAAGGCGCTGTTCAAGCCGCCGACCAGAAGGTTGGCGCCGCCGCCGGTTACCAGGCTGGCCTCGGCGTTGACGCCATAGTAGCTGCCGGCAAGATCGCCGGCACCACGGTCGCGGGTGGCCGCCAGAACCGCCCATATCAATTCGCCCTGGTGAGTCCTGCCGACGTCGACGCCGAGCTTGGAAATGACCCCGGTATAGGCTTCGGGGGGGCCGCCATGATGAGGGCGAAAGGTGCAGGCCACGCCTTTGTTGGATGTGACGATATAGCCGGTGCCGCCGTCGATGGTGCAGTCGAGCACACCGAGCTGCAGCCTGCCCGCGCTGGCAGGGGTGGCGAGAACCGTAGCGGCGAGGGCGGCGGCACAGGCGAGTTTCTTTATCATGGGAGGGGTCCTTTTCGCGAACAGCCTTGAACAACGGCTAAGTGTCCCGAGCGTTCCGCCGAGAACTTGGCGCGATCAAGGCGGGCGTCAATGCACAGTCGTTGAAGGTTTCGAAGGCATGCCAAACGGCAGGCCCGCCATATCAGGCCGAAAAGCCGCCGCCGGTCAGGCGGCGCTGGTGCGTGCCAGGCCGTCCTTGGCCGGCTGGTAGGTGGGGCTGAGGCGCACGGCCTCGCGATAAGATTTTGCCGCCTTGGCCTTGTCACCGCGCCGCTCGTAGATCAGCGCCTGGTTGGACCAGGCCTCGGCATTCTTGCCGTCGAGCTTGATCGCCATGTTGATGTCGGCGAAGGCATTGTCCTCGTCGTTCGTCGCGAGATAGGAGAGGCCGCGGCCATTGTAGGGATCGGCGGCATCCGGCGCCAGCGAGATGGCGGTCGAGAAATCCTCGATGGCGAAAGCGTGCTGGCCCTGGCTCTGATAGATCAGGCCGCGATTGTGATAGGCGCGCGCATCTGTCGTGTCGAGCTGGATGGCCTTCTGGAAGTCGTTGAACGCTTCCTGGATCCGGTTGGCTTTGCGGTAGAGATTGCCGCGGCCGATATAGGCTGCGTCATAATCGGGATTGATCTGGATCGAGCGGTTGTAGTCGGCAAGGGCGGCCGCCTGGTCGCCGAGGAAGCGCTGGATGAGAGCGCGGTTCGAATAGGCTTGGTAGAAATTCGGATTGAGCTGGATGGCGGTGTTGAAGTCCTTGAGCGCCGCCTGATACTGGCCGCCGCGGCCATAGGCCGAGCCGCGCACATTGTAAGCTTCCGGGTCCTGAGGACTGCGCTGGATGACGGCCGATAGCGAGGAGATGTTCTCGGCCGACCCTTGCGCCCTGTCGATGTTGGTGAATTCGCCGGTCGGGGCTGCTGTCTGGCAGCTGGCGAGCGCCAGTCCGGAAAGCAAGGTTGCCGTCAGGGCGAAGCCGCGCATTGCGGTTCTGCGCTCCACGCTAATTGCGTTCATGTCTGCTCTGTCCTCACTGCCCGCCCGCGCCGTCAGGTCTGGTCCGTCTCCGAACCGGCCCTCTGCGAACTGGTCGAATTCAAAACAAAAAGGTGGCGGCGATTACACATCGCGCCACCCTTGGTATCCTTCGAAAAGGACGAAAAATTGACGTCAGAACCGCGGCGGACGCGGAGCGCCAGCGCCAGCAGCACCAGCCGCCACCGGGCGCGGCGTCATCGGCAGCAGGCCTTCGCGCTGAGCGCGCTTGCGGGCCAGCTTGCGGGCGCGGCGAACGGCTTCCGCCTTTTCGCGGGCGCGCTTTTCGGAAGGCTTCTCATAATGTCCGCGCATCTTCATTTCGCGGAAGATGCCTTCGCGCTGCATCTTTTTCTTGAGCGCGCGAAGCGCCTGATCAACATTGTTGTCGCGGACGAGTACCTGCACGTGCAATCCTGTCTTTCGGGTTTTGTTAACAACAGGCAAGTGGCCAAAGTCGCTTGCCTCCGCGGCGGTCTACACCACGAATTGTGGCGGCTGATAGCAGAATCATGCCGCTCTGTCCACTGCCGAAACGAAAAACCCGCCTCAGCGGCGGGTCGTCGGCGCAAATCACACCATGCGCAAACCAATAGCATAACTGCCGTCACAAAGCAAGGAATTACGACCTCCGGTAGCATATTCGCCTGCTCGGGCGGGCTCCCCGCGCCGATGAGAGATCGTTGGCGTTTTCTCCGCCACCGATAAATTTCCTGCTGCCCAATCCGGCAGAACGCTCAGCCCAGCTCTATCAACGAAGGAACCAACCTCGTTCCCCAATGGTTGTTGCGGCGAAACAAGCACAGGGGAAAGCCGATGTCAGGCACCCGTGAATGGCTCGTCCAATGGCTCAAGGATGCGCATGCGATGGAGGAGCAGGCCGAAACCATGCTGAACGGCCAGCTCAATCGGCTGGAGAGTTATCCCGAGCTCAGCGAGCGCATCAGGCTGCACCTCGATGAGACGAAGGGACACGCCGCGCGCCTCGGAACCTGCCTGGAAAGACTGGGCGAAGATACATCGGCGCTGAAGGACGCCGGCGGCAAGCTGCTGGCGATGGCGCAGTCCCTGAGCGGCGTCTTCGCCGACGACGAGGTGATGAAAGGCTCACTGGCGAGCTATACCTTCGAGCACATGGAGATCGCCTCCTACACGATCCTCATAGCAACCGCCGAGTCCCTCGGCGAAACGGAGATCGCCCGGGCCTGCGAACAAAATCTGCGTGAAGAGGAGGCGATGGCCGAGTGGCTGAAAAACAAGCTGCCCGCGACTACGGGGCAGTTCCTGGCTCGCTCGGCGTCGGACAGCGACAATGCCAAGCGGTGACGACAGCAGGCCGGCGAGCAACGTGAAGCGACCTTCGGTCTGGCGGGCTTACAGCTATGCATGGATTACCCTCGGCTTCTTCATCATTTCGCTTGTCGGCCACTGGGTTTTCGGCTGGTTCGCCTATCTCGACGAGCAGCGAGCGCTTGGCCAACCGCCCGAGTTCGGGGGCTATCTGATCGAGATGAGCCGCGACACGCTCGAGAACTGGCAGTCGGAATTCCTGCAACTGCTCTGGCAGGTCGGTGGCCTGGCGTTCCTGCTCTTCGTCGGCTCGCCGCAATCGAAGGAGAGTACCGACCGGATGGAGGCCAAGATCGACGCGCTTCTCAGGCTTGTCGATCCAGAGAAGGGCAAGGAGGCGATACGCGAGCTGGACTTGCAGTATGAAGGCCACCTCACCGACGAGCCGCACGCCCACCGGAACTGATCTGGGGGCTGGAAACGGGCCCGGAGCCGATCACCGCTCCGGGCTGTGCGATGTTCCTCCACAGACGCAAACCAGACCGCTATGATGCTGTGGCCACGTGAAGCCGCTCGAAATCTTCGAAGAACTCGCCGTAGTCGCAGGTTATTTCCTCGTCCGCCGCTATGTCGCGGATCGCGGTTGCCCCGCCATACCGAGAAAAGTCCGTGTTCGGCCTTTCGGAATGGTTCATGAAGCGGCCATTGTCGACTTCATAGACCATGAATCCCGGCCGGTCCGGGCTTGGATAGGCATATCTGTCGAGCAATTCCCTGAGGTGCGGCGGCGCCGTTTCATATTTTTCCAGCGGGATCATCCGGTCGAAATCCGGATCGAGCCGCCAGATCGACGCTCCCTTGCTGATCGGCTCGGCGGCGAACACGCCGACGCCCTCGATTGTGCTCGCAGCGATGTAGGTCCTGATCAGCAGCATGTTTTAGGTCCGTCTTCGAACAGAAGTGTCCGAAGAAATCGCCAAATCGCACTGGAAAGCAAGTCCGCCTTTGCGACATTGCCTCACGTCCGATTGATCGAGACCCCGCCATCGGCAAACAGCGCGGTTCCGGTGGTGAAGCTCGACGCATCCGAAGCCAGGTAGAGCGCCGAGCGGGCGATCTCCTCGGGCTCGGCGACGCGCTTCAAGGCATGCAGGTTTTCGACGAACGCACGCGATTCAGGTGTCTTGAACGTTGCCGAAGGCGTGTCGGTGCCGCCCGGCAGCAGCGCGTTGACCCGTACGCCGCTAGCGCCGTATTCGGCGGCAAGCACCTGCGTCAATCCGATCAGCCCGGCCTTGCTTGCGGCATAGCTGGCCATGCCGGGCATGCCGACGGTATGGCCGACAAAGGTAGAGGTGAAAATCAGCGAACCGCCGCCGCGATTAATCATGGCCGGCACCTGATATTTCGCGCCGAGGAAGGCGCTGGTCAGATTGGTGTCGAGCGTCTCTCGCCAGCCCTCCAGCGACAGCTCCGAAATCGGACCCATCTTGCCGACCGAGCCGGCGTTGTTGAAGGCGATATCCAGCCCGCCGAATTTCTTGACCGCTATGTCGACAAGAGCTTTGGCATAGGCCTCGTCGCGAACGTCGCCGGGAAGCGCAATGGCCGTGCCGTCGGCCGCCTCGATTTCGGCGACGAGGGCGTCAAGCTCCGCCTGGCGGCGGGCAGCGACGACCAGCTTGGCGCCTTGCTCGGCAAAGAGTTTTGCGGTGGCGCGGCCGATGCCGGAGCTGGCACCGGTGACGATGGCGACCTTGTTGGCGAGTGTGAGCATTTTTGGCGTCCTTTTCTTCGCGCCAGCATTGCCGGCAATCGGCTGCTTGGTCGCAGATCGAGGCAAAGCGAGCCACCCGATACCTGCGAAGGCGTCCGGGATGCGTCGTTGGCTCGTTGCTTCGACAGGTCTTTTTGGCCGTGGCGCAAAACGGCAAGCGCCGTCGCAAACAGCGCAAGGCTGGCAGCGCGGTTTCGCTAGTGATACACCTCGCGTGCCGGGGCTCGATTGGATGTCCGGCCGCTATTTGCGAGGCTGGAACGTTGAAGAAATACTCGGTATTCGCCATCGCCCGCGAGGCCATGCGCGGCCACAAGGGCTGGGAGGAACAGTGGTCCTCGCCAGAGCCGAAGAAGGAGTACGACGTCATTATCGTCGGCGCCGGCGGCCATGGCCTGGCCACCGCCTACTATCTCGCCACGGTGCACGGCATCACCAATGTCGCGGTGCTGGAAAAGGGCTGGCTCGGCGGCGGCAATACCGGCCGCAACACCACCATCATCCGCTCCAACTATCTCTGTGACGAGAGCGCCGGCATCTACGACCACGCGCTAAAGTTGTGGGACGGGCTCAGCCAGGAGCTCAACTACAACGTCATGTATTCGCCGCGCGGCGTCATGATGCTGGCCCACAATGTCCACGACATCCAGGTGCTGAAACGCCACGTCCATGCCAACCGGCTGAACGGCATCGACAATGAATGGCTGACGCCGGAAGCCGCCAAGCAATTCTGCCCGCCGCTCAACATTTCGCGCGATGCCCGCTATCCGGTGATGGGGGCGACCCTGCAGCGTCGCGGCGGCACCGCCCGTCACGATGCGGTCGCCTGGGGCTATGCGCGCGGTGCTTCGGCGCGCGGCGTCCACATCATCCAGAACTGCGAAGTCACCGGGGTCAAGCGGGCGCCGAACGGTGCGGTCACCGGCGTCGAGACGACGCGCGGCTTCATCGGCGCCAGCAAGGTCGGCGTCGTTGCCGCCGGCCATTCGTCGGTCATCATGGACATGGCCGGGGTGCGCATGCCGCTGGAAAGCTACCCGCTGCAGGCGCTGGTTTCCGAGCCGGTCAAGCCGGTCTTCCCCTGCGTGGTGATGTCGAACACGGTGCACGCCTATATCTCGCAGTCCGACAAGGGCGAGCTGGTCATCGGCGCCGGCACCGACCAGTATATCTCCTATTCGCAGACCGGCGGCCTGCACATCCTGCAGCACACGCTCGACGCCATCTGCGAGATGTTCCCGATGTTCACGCGCATGAAGATGCTGCGCTCGTGGGGCGGCATCGTCGACGTGACGCCCGACCGCTCGCCGATCCTGGCCAAGACGCCGGTGCCCGGCCTCTATGTCAATTGCGGCTGGGGCACCGGCGGCTTCAAGGCGACGCCGGGCTCGGGCCATGTCTTTGCCCATACCATCGCCAGGGACGATCCGCATCCGATCAACGCGCCCTTCACCATCGAGCGCTTCCGCACCGGTCGTCTCATTGACGAAGCGGCGGCGGCAGCGGTGGCGCACTGATGATGGCTCCCTCCGTGACGTTGGGTCAGTGGCTTTGCGATCAACCGGCCGGCGCCTGCGTTGTTGGCCACGGCGAATTGTAGGAACAACCATGCTTCTCATCCGCTGCCCCTATTGCGAGGAAGAGCGTCCGGAACTCGAATTCCGCAACGCCGGCGAGGCACATATCGCGCGTTCGGCGGACATGGCCGCAACAAGCGATGACGACTTCGAAAAGTTCTTCTTCATCCGCTCGAATCCCAAAGGCATCATCTATGAGCGTTGGCGGCACATGCATGGCTGCGCGCGGTTCTTCAATGCCGTGCGTGACACCGTCAGCGACAGGTTCCTGATGACCTACAAGGCCGGCGAGCCGAAGCCGGCGAAGCTGCCGGGAGCCTCCGAATGATCGCGACGTTTCGCATTCCCGGCGCCGGGCGCCTCAAGCAGGCAGAGACCGCTCGGTTCAGCTTCGACGGCCAGACCTATGCCGGCGTCGAGGGCGAAACGCTGGCCTCGGCGTTGCTCGCCAACGGTGTCCATCTGGTCGGCCGTTCGTTCAAATATCACCGGCCGCGCGGCTTCCTGTCCGCCGGGGCGGAAGAGCCCAACGCGCTGGTCGAGATCAAGCGCGACTCCGCCAGGCGGACACCCAATGTCCGCGCCACCGTGCAGGAGCTCTATGACGGGCTGACGGCACAGTCGCAGAACCGCTGGCCGTCGCTCGCCTTCGACGTCAGCGCGCTCGGCGACGTCGCCTCGCCGCTGCTTTCGGCCGGCTTTTACTACAAGACCTTCATGTGGCCGAAGTCCGCCTGGAAAAACTTTTACGAGCCCAGGATCAGGGCTGCGGCAGGGCTCGGCGTCGCCCCCGACCAGCCGGATCCCGACCACTATTCGGCGCGCTTCGCCCATTGCGACGTGCTGGTGCTGGGCGGCGGTGCTGCCGGCATCGCCGCGGCACTTGCCGCGGCCGAAGCCGGCGTGCGCGTCATCCTTGCCGACGAGCAGGTGGATTTCGGCGGCAGCCTGCGCTTCGAAAGCGGCGCCAGGATCGACGGCCAGGATGGTTTTGCCTGGGCGCAAAGGGCAGTCGCGACGCTCAAGGCCATGGACAATGTCCGCGTGCTGTCGCGCACCACGGCCTTTGGCTATTACGCACAGAATTTCGTCGGGCTGGTCGAGCGCGTCAGCGACCATCTGCGGAACCCCGGCCGCGAGCTGCCGCGCGAGCGGTTGTGGCAGGTTCGCGCCAAACGTGTGGTGCTGGCGACCGGCGCGATCGAGCGGCACATGGTGTTTGCCGACAACGACCGGCCTGGCATCATGCTGGCGTCGGCGGCGCGCACCTATCTCAACCATTATGGCGTCGCCGTCGGCAGGAATGTCGGCGTCTATACGGCCAATGATTCCGCCTATGCGGCGGCGATCGACTTGAAGAAGGCCGGTGTCGGCGTGGCGGCGATAGTCGACCTGCGCGACAACCCGACCGGGGCGCTGATCGATGAGGCGAGGGCGCTTGGCATCGAGGTCAATTTCGGCCGCGCGGTGATCCGCGCCGGCGGCAAATTGCGGGTCTCATCGATGACCGTGCAGCCGAAGAATGGCGGCGGCGAGCGCACCATCCCGGTCGACGCGATCCTGATGTCGGCCGGCTGGACACCGTCGGTGCATCTGTTCTCGCAATCCCGCGGCAAGGTTGTCTTCAATGATGAGACAAAGCGTTTCGTGCCCGGCACCTACGCGCAGGATTGCGTCTCGGTCGGCGCCTGCAACGGTACGGACGGGCTGTCGGCGACGATTGACGAAGCCTATGCGGCGGGCGCCAAAGCGGCGAAGGATGCGGGCATCAACGTCGCCAAGGCAATTAAGCCGACGGTCGACGCCAGCGAGAGCTGGTCGCGCGGCATGCTGGGTGCGGCGCCCGGCGCCGGGCCGGACACGACGGTAAAAGCCTTCGTCGACTTCCAGAACGACGTCACCGCCAAGGACATCCGCCAGGCGGTGCATGAAGGCATGCGCTCGATCGAGCACGTCAAGCGCTTCACCACCAACGGCATGGCCACCGACCAGGGCAAGACCTCGAACATGCACGGCTTGGCGATCGCCGCCGAGACGCTGGGCAAGCCGATCCCGCAAGTCGGCCTGACGACGTTCCGGGCGCCTTACACACCGGTGACATTCGGCTCGATTGTTGGCCATGCGCGCGGAAAACTCTTCGACCCGACCCGCAAGACGGCGATCCATCCGTGGGCGGAGGCTCAAGGCGCTGTGTTCGAGGATGTCGGCCAATGGAAGCGCGCCTGGTATTTTCCAAAGGCAGGCGAGGACATGCACGCCGCGGTCGATCGCGAGTGTGTGACGGTGCGCAAGACGGCCGGCCTGTTCGACGCCTCGACGCTGGGCAAGATCGAGGTGGTCGGGCCGGATGCGGCGAAGTTCATGGAACTGCTGTACACCAATCCGTGGGAGAAACTGGAGCCCGGCCGCTGCCGCTATGGCATCATGCTGCGCGAGGATGGTTTCATCTATGACGACGGTGTCGTTGGCAGGCTTGCAGCCGACCGCTTTCATGTGACGACGACGACGGGCGGTGCGCCGCGCGTCATGAACCATATGGAGGATTACCTCCAGACCGAGTTTCCGCATCTCAACGTCTGGCTGACCTCGACCACCGAACAGTGGGCGGTGATCGCCGTGCAGGGGCCGAAGTCGCGGGACATCATCGCGCCGCTGGTCGAGGGCATCGACATGTCGGACGGGGCGCTGCCGCATATGTCGGTGCGCGAAGGCAAGATCTGCGGGGTGCCGACACGGCTGTTCCGCATGTCGTTCACCGGCGAACGCGGCTTCGAGGTCAACGTGCCGGCCGATTACGGCCAGGCCGTCTGGGAAGCGCTGTGGAGCGAGGGCCAGAAGCACGGCGCCTGCGCCTATGGCACCGAGGCGATGCACGTGCTGCGTGCCGAAAAGGGTTACATCATCGTCGGCCAGGACACCGACGGCACGGTGACGCCCGGCGATGCCGGGCTCGACTGGGCGGTCGGCAAGAAGAAGACCGATTTCGTCGGCATCAGGGGCATGGCTCGGCCCGACCTGGTCGCCAAGGGCCGCAAGCAGCTTGTCGGCCTGAAGACCAAAGACCCAAAAGTGGTGCTGGAAGAAGGCGCGCAGATCGTCGGCGATCCGAAGCAGGCGATCCCGATGACCATGATCGGCCATGTCACCTCGAGCTACTGGTCGCAAAATTGCGGCCGCTCGATCGCGCTCGCGCTGGTTGCCGGCGGCCGGGACCGGATGGGTGAGACGCTCTACGTGCCGATGCCCAATGCGACGATCGAGGTGGAGGTCACAGGCATGGTGTTCTTCGACGACAAGGGGGAGCGCCTCAATGGCTAAGGCTGCTGCTGACAAGATCGCTGCTCCCACACCGGCCGAACGCCGGCCGGCGCTCGTCGGCCAGGAGCTTTCCGTAACCGGCGTTACGCTTGCTGTGTTGCCGCCGGCGCAGCGTATTTCGCTGCGCGCGCCGGACGCCTCTGTCGCGGCGCTTTCGAAGGCGCTTGGCGTGGAGCTGCCGCGGAAGCCCAAAACCTCGGCGGCAAAGGCCGGGCGCACGGCATTGTGGCTTGGGCCGGACGAATGGCTGGTCATCGACGAGGCGGGAAAAGACCCGCTCGCCGACTGCGCCGAGGTTGCAGTGCTGCATTCGGCGGTCGGCATCTCGCATCGCAACGTCGCCATCTCGGTCACCGGCCCCGCGGCGGCGGCGACGATCAATTCAGGCTGTCCGCAGGATCTGTCGCTGGACGTCTTTCCGGTCGGCGCGGCGTCGCGCACCATTCTGGGCAAGGCCGAGATCGTGCTGTTGCGCACCGCAGCCGACGCGTTCCGGGTTGAATGCTGGCGCTCTTTTTCCGATTATGTCTTTACTTTCCTGTCGGAGGCGGCCGGCGACGCAGCGGCTTAGGAACGTTCGCTGGGCTCGACCGTTTGCCGGAGCGAGTCGAGGGAGAATATCGATGCCGTCGAAATCGGCGCCGAATCCACCGGTCCAGAAGACGCCGGCAGTGCGCTCGTTCGAACACGAACAGCACAAAGAACCAAACATTGAAGAGGAACTCGAGGAAGGGCTCGAGGACACGTTTCCGGCCAGCGATCCGGTGTCGATCACCGGGACTTCGATTCCCGGCGCTCCTGCAAGACCCGGCAAGGCCAAGTTCGTGACCGGAATGAAGAAGCGCAGGAAATAACATCCATCAGGCTCCGGCGAGCCGGGTCGCCGGCCACGAGAGCGGGCGGTCAGGGTTCCTGTCGCCGCTTTTGGTTTCGAACCTCAGAATGTGCTGGGCACGATCCACGGGTCGATGTCGATGCCGAGCCGCGGGCCCTTGCTTTCTGTCGAGCCCTGGTGGGTGGCCGCGCCTGCCTTCTCGACCGATCCGGTCGCGCCGCAATCGAGCTTGATGCTGGTGTCGGCGCAGGCCGCGGCCGGCGCCTGTTTGCCGAGTTGGCCCTGGTCGGCGAAGGCAGCGCCCGAGAAAGCAAGCAGTGCCGCGAGGGTGAGGATTGTCTTTTTCATTGTCTGTCTCCGGGCTGGATGGCTGAAAAGTTTTTGTACATGTACGACATAACGTACATATACGGCTGGCGAACGTGAAGTTCAAGTCGGAATTGTACATGTACGAAATTTTTTGACGGCGCGTGGCGCTGCGCCTTCGTCCTGGAAATGAGGAAATGGAGGGATGCTTCGGCTAATCTCGAACATTCGCACTGATTGCCATCAGCTGTCCGAAACCGAACAAAATCCTTCAGCAGTTGACCGGCATCTCGGTCAACGGCGGCACGTCCTGCGTGGCCAGCGCGGCAAGCGTGAAATCGGACATCCGCTTGACGAACGCCTGCTGGTCGCCGAACGGGTAGAAGGGAAAGGTGATCAGCAGCGAGATCGTGCCGTGGCCGACCGCCCACAGCATGGTGGCGATGGCGTGCGGATCGCCGTTCAGCTTGCCGGCGGCAACGCAGGCCTCGACCCTATTGATCAGCACTTTCATCAACGGGTTGCCCTCCCGCATGTCGGCGAAGGACTTGCCTTCCGGGGGCTTGACTTTTTCGGTCATGAATATCGTGCGATACTCGTTGGGGTTGCCAAGGCCGAAGGCCGCGTATTCGGACATCACCACCTGCAGCGCCTCGATCGGATCGTCGGCCGGGTGATCCTCGATACGCTTTGCCAGAGTTTTGAACGCGTCCTCGGCCAACGCGAACAAGATGTCCTGCTTGTCGGCAAAATAGGAATACACCGACATCGGCGCATAGCCGACACGCTTGGCAAGCTTGCGGATGGTGAGGCCTTCATAGCCTTCTTCCTGGACTAGCTTGTGCGCAGCGTCGACAAGTTCGGAGCGCAGTTCGGCCTTTTGTTTCTCGCGGCGTGTCTGGACGCTAAGCGGCAATTTTCGCCTGCCTTCTGTTAGTGGCTGGCTAAACTATATACGCTGTACGGAATCGGACAAGGCGTGGTCACACCGAGGTTCGTTGAGCCGTTCAAGCCGCTTCTGGCTGGCGTTCGATCAATGTCAGCGTCAGCCAGCGCGCGGTCAGCGCCGGCTTTTTCGAGCCCTCGATCTCGATCGTCACGTCATGCGCGGTCTGCACCCAGCCCGACGGCCTGACCTTGACGTCGGCGAGCACGAAACGGGTGCGGATGCGCGCGCCGGTCTTCACCGGCGCCAGGAAGCGCAGCGAATCAAAACCATGGTTGACGCCCATCTTGCTGTTTTCGAGCGGCGGCATGGTCTCGAAGGTCATCGCCGACAGAAGCGAAAGCGACAGAAAACCATGCGCGATGGTGCCGCCGAACGGCGTCTCGCGCTTGGCGCGCTCCGGGTCGCAATGGATGAACTGGTGGTCGTCGGTGGCATCGGCGAACTGGTCGATCATGCGCTGCGAGACCACCCGCCACGGCGACACGCCGACCTCCTTGCCGATGCTGGCCAGAAGCACATCGAGACTGATCGGTTCCACGCTGTCCTCCATTTCAACCGTCCGGAACGCGAGCGGCTTCATTCCTTGAACAGTGCCAGCCCATGCTGCACCGACTGCCCGCCATCGATCGGCAGGATGGCGCCGGTGACATAGCTGCCGGCACGGCTGCACAAATAGAGCGTTGCGCCGGCAATGTCATCCGGCGCGCCGATGCGACGAAGCGGAACATGGCCGCCGACATGTTTTGCCTGGTCCTCGGTCGCCGTGGCGAAGGCGGTCATCCGGCTCTGGAAGGGACCGGGGGCGAAGGCGTTGACGGTGATGCGGCGGGCGGCGAACTCGATCGCCAAAATGCGTGTCAGATGATGAACAGCAGCCTTCGAGGCAGAGTAGGAGTAGGCGTCGTCGGCGAGTGGCTGCGTGCCCATCACCGAACCCAGGTTGATCACTCGGGCCGGATCGGCATCACTGGCGGCGGCGTCGAGCAGCGGCAGAAGCTCGCGGGTCAGCTGGAAGACGGCAGTGACGTTGACGCCGAACACCTTGGCCCAGGCATGGTAGGGAAAACTTTCCAGCGGCGCGCCCCAGGAGACGCCCGCATTGTTGACCAGGATATTCAGCCGCTCGGTCCGCGCCTTGACCTCGTCGACCAGCGCTGCGATGCCAGCCTCGCTGGAGACATCCCCGGCAAAGCCCTGGGCCCGGCCGGAGCCGCCGAGGCCGTTCAGTTCGCCGGCAACCCTGATGCAATCCTCGCCCTTGCGCGAGGCGATCATCACAGTGGCGCCGGCTCTGACCAAAGCGGTCGCCGCCATGCGGCCGATGCCGGTCGCAGCCCCGGTCACCAGCGCGGTTTTGCCGGCCACCGAAAACAGCTCGTCCAGATAACTCATCGCAATTCCTCTGCGCATCCTTGCCTCGCCCAGCAAAAGGCTGCCATGGTCAGGGCCGCAAATTTCTTCAGGCAAATGATAGTGCCCAATTTGTATTGGAGATCAACTTGTTGAAGTCGGCGCCGCCCCTCATCGCCCTGCCGGGCACTTCTCCCCGTATAGTGACGGGGAGAAGGAACTGGCCTCAACGCCGGCGCCCTTCTTGCGACGCCGGTGATTGGCAAAACCGGTGACGAGAGCGCCCCTCTCCCCGTCCCTATACGGGGAGAGGATGCCGGCAGGCAGGTGAGGGGCAGCGCAAACGCTCGGAACGAGCGGCCACTGGTCTAGAGCGGGATGAGATTTATGGGAGTCGTGGGATTCCCAAATCAGCGATGATCTGATTCAACCTTGCTGCTGGGCAGGAGGCCAGCATTGATGGTTGGATATTCAATGGACCTGCGCGAACGGGTTGTTGCGGCGGTCAAGGTTGAAGGGCTTTCGCGGCGCGCGGCGGCTGCTCGATTTGGCGTCAGCTACAGCGCGGCGATCGAGTGGCTGAAGCGGGTGGAACAGACGGGGAGCGTGGCGCCCCGCCAAGTGGGCGGCTACAAGCCGAAGAAGATATCGGGAGCGTGGCGCGACTGGCTTGTCGAGCGCTGCCGGGAGAAGGACTTCACCTTGCGCGGGCTTGTGGCCGAACTTGGCGAGCGTGGCCTGAAGGTTGACTACCGCTCGGTGTGGGAGTTCGTGCACGCCGAGAAGCTGTCTCACAAAAAAAGACGCTGATCGCCGCCGAGCAAGATCGTCCCGATGTTGCGCGCCGACGGAGGCAATGGGTTCTGTATCAGGACCGGATCGACCCCGCCCGCCTGGTGTTCATCGACGAGACCTGGACCAAGACCAACATGGCCCCGCTCAGGGGTTGGGCACCGGTCGGACAGCGGATCAAGGCCAAAGTTCCCAATGGCCACTGGAAGACAATGACCTTTCTGGCTGCGCTGCGTCATGATCGCGTCGAAGCGCCCTGGCTCATCGACGGGCCGATCAACGGCGAGAGGTTCCTCCTCTATGTCGAGAAGGTTCTCGTGCCCACTCTCCAGCCGGGCGACATCGTTGTGATGGACAATCTCGGCAGCCACAAAGGCAAGGCCGTGCGTCGCGCCATCCGAAAGGCCGGCGCGAGGCTCTTCTTCCTGCCGAAATACTCGCCTGACCTCAATCCGATCGAACAGCTCTTCGCCAAGCTCAAGCACTGGCTGCGAAAGGCCGCAAAGCGCACCGTTGAAACGGTCTGCAACGCCATCGGCCAGATTCTCAACCGCGTCACACCGCTCGAGTGCTCAAATTACTTCGCAAACTCAGGCTATGACCGCAGGTAATCTCATCCCGCTCTAAAGCGGAAACGATTGTCCTGCCGGTGTGCGCTGCGGTTTCTACGCCTGAGGAATCCGTATACTTTCTGCTTACTTCGATCGCGGGGCGAGAAGGCCGAAATGACGCTCAAACTCGAATATGATCCGGAAGCCAATGCAGCCTACATACGTTTCTCCTCGGAGGCGATCCAGGAAAGCGGGGAAGTTTCCGCAGGCATAGTCCTCGACTATGATGCTGAAGGTCACGTCGTCGGGATGGAGGTGCTGGATGCCCGAGAACACCTTCCCGCCGCGATACTGAAGGCGGCCTGACCCGAACTACTCAGCCGGCTCGATATTGGTGTAGGCGGCTTGCTCGAGTTCGCGCTTCAACCGTGATGCCTCTTCCACCTTCGGCGTGACGAAGCGGCCGAGCAGGAGATAGGCGACCGGCGTCAGGAACAGCGTTGAGACGGTGGCCAGCCCCAGACCGCCGACGATCACCCAGCCGAGCGCGATGCGCGCCTCGGCGCCGGCGCCGCTCGCCAGCACCAGCGGCAGGCCGCCGAGCACGGTGCAGATCATCGTCATCATCACCGGCCGCAGCCGGATGGTGGAAGCCTGCTCGATCGCCTCGCGCACGCCGAGCCCGCGGTCGCGCAACTGATTGGCGAACTCGACGATCGGGATGCCGTTCTTGGCCATGACGCCGACCAGCAGGACCAGGCCGATCTGGCTGTAGGCGTTGAGGCTGGTGCCGGTGAGCAAAAGGGCAAAGACCGCGCAGGCAAGGCCGAGCGGCACCGTTGCCATGATGATGATGGCGCTGACGAAGCTCTCGAACTGGGCAGCAAGCACCAAAAGGATGATGACCAACGAGAAACCGAAAATGGTGATCATGGCGCTGTTGGTTTCGCCCAGCGTCGCCGCTTCCGCCAAGGGGACGATGCGGCTTCCCGGCGGCAGAAGCGGCGTGGCGATTGCCTCTGCGCGGGTGAGCGCCTGGCCGAGCGCGAAATCACCGCTGAGATTGGAGGTGATCGCCACCGACGGCTGCTGCTGCTCGCGGGTCAGCGAGGGCGGCACGGCGCGCTCGGTCAAAGTGGCGATGGTCGACATCGGCACGAAGCGGCCGTCGGTCGTCTTCAGGAAAATGTTCTCCAGGTCGGTCGGATCGTTGATCGGGCTGGTCGTCGAGACGAGCTTCACCCCGTAACTGCGGTCGGCGATGTAGACGTCGACGACATCATTGCCGTCGAGCATGGCCTGGAAGGTATCGGCAAGCCCGGTGATGTCGATGCCGAGGTCGGACGCGCGTTCGCGGTCGATGGCCACGGAAAGCTGGGGCTGGGTCGGGTCGACGGAGAGCCGGGGCGACTGGAAGCGGGGATCTTTGTGCATCTCGGCGATGATCTTCACCGCAGCGTCGCCGAGCGCCGCACGGTCGTTGCCGACCAGCGCAAACTGCAGGCCGCTGCCGGCGCCGCGAATGCCGAGGCTGTTGGGCTGCATCGGAAAGACGCGCACGCTCGGGACCTGCCGGGTGAGCCGGCTGATGTCGGCCATGATCTGCTGCTGGCTGCGCGTGCGCTCGTCCCATGGCGCCAGCGTCATCACCATGAAGCCGGCATTGTAGGCGCCGTTGCGGCCGGCACTCTCGAACGTGTTGCGGATTTCGCCGGAATCGCGAAGCGGCTGGATCAGTTTCTCGATCTTCTGCATCTGCTGCGTCGTGTAGTCGAGGCTGACGCCCTGCGGTGCGTCGACGCGCATCAGCACGACGGCACGGTCCTCGGTCGGCGTCAGTTCCTGGCGGATCGTGCCGAACAGCGCGAAAGCGGTGGCTGCAAACAGCAGCGCGACCAGAAGCACGATCCACGGGGCGTCGAGGCAGATGCGCAGACAGCGCCGGTAAAGCGTGTTCAGCGCGCCGCCGATGCGGGCGCCGAAGCCGCTGCCTGCCTGGTGGTGAAGCGGCGCGACAGACAGCATGCGGGAGGCAAGCATCGGACAAAGCGTCAGTGCCACGACGGCGGACAGAAGCACCGATATAGCGAGAACGAAGCCAAATTCGCGGAACAGGCCGCCGGTCTGGCCGGGCAGGAAGGAGATCGGCACAAAGACGGCGACCAGCGTCAGCGTCGTGGCGATGACCGCAAAAAATACTTCCTGGGCGCCAAGAACGGCTGCGGCGCGTGGCCCCATGCCTTCGTTGCGTCGTCGCACGATGTTTTCCAAAACGACGATCGCGTCGTCGACGACCAGGCCGGTCGCCAGCACCAGGGCGAGCAGCGTCAATATGTTGACCGAGAATCCGGCGAGATAGATGGCGGCGATGGTCCCGATCATGGCGACCGGCATTGCAAGCCCGGGAATGAGCGTCGCGCGCCAGTCGAGGAGAAACACGAAAATGACGATCAGCACGATGGAGACGGACAGGCCAAGTGCGATCTCGACCTCATGCACCGCGCCGTTGACGAAGACCGCATCGTCGCTGGTGACCTTGATCGACATGCCCTGAGGCAGATCCGCCTGCAGCGCGGCGACAGCGGCCCTGACGCCGGTCGAAATATCCAGCGTGTTCGATTCCGCCTGGCGGATGATGCCGAGACCGATGCCGGTCTTGCCGTTCGAACGCAATGTGGTTTGGCCGATATCGGGGCCGAGCGTGACGGTGGCGACGTCGCGGATGCGGGTCGTGCCGCCGATGATGATGTTTTCGAACTCCTCCGGCGTGGTCACGTCCGCCGTCGGACGCACGATCAGATCCTGGTCGGCCGTGGTGATCGAGCCGGCCGGCGAATCGAAAGCGACCGAGGCCAGCGCGGTCCTCAGATCGGCGACGGTGAAGCCCAGGCTGGCGAGCTTGTTCTGGTCGACATCGATGCGAAATATCTTGTCGCGGTCGCCATAGACCTGGACGTCGGCTACGCCAGGCACGGCGGCAAGCTCGTCCTCGATCTGGTCCTGGACCAGCACCGTCATGTCCTGCACCGACATGGTGTCTGAAGTGACAGCCAGCCGCATCACCGGGTCGGAATTGGCATCGGCTTTGACGATGCGAGGCGCATCCGCCGTATCCGGCATCTGGTCGGCGACGCGGCCAACGCCATCGCGCACGTCGGAGGCGGCGACGTCGAGGTCGACGCCGTCGTTGAACTCGATGGTGACGCGGCTTGTGCCGAAGGACGAGGTGGACGAGATCGACTTCACCCCGGAGACGCGGGCGACCGCGCCCTCGATCACGTCGGTCAATTCACGGTCGACGGTCTCGGCCGCAGCGCCTTCAAAAATCGTGTTGACGGTGACGACGGCGCGATCGACGTCCGGCAGTTCGCGGACTTCGACACCGTAGAAGGCAGCAAGGCCGGCGACCGCGATCAGCGTGTTCAAGACCAGGGCCATCACCGGCCTGCGGATGAACAGCGCGGTAAAACCTGTGTCGCTGGCTGCGTTGTTGGTTGCGGTCATCAGCCGTCGGCGTCCGCGGCGCGCAGTTGTTCGCCGGCGATGGCGACCTCGCCGCCTTCGCTGACGCTCTGGGTGCCTTGGGTCACAACCATGTCGCCGCTGACGATCGGGGCGTCGACCAGCACGGTCTCGGTGTTGCGCTGGATGATGCGCACCGCAACCCGCTTGGCCTTGCCATCCACGATGGTCCAGATATAGGCGCCGTCCGAACCCCATTGTATCGCCAGCGGACTGACCGCCGGATAGCTGTCGCCGGGGAACTTCATGGTGATCTGGAAGGACATGCCGGCACGCAGCGAATCGGCCGGATTGGCGATCTTTGCCTTGACCAGAAGGGTACGGCTGGCTTCATCGATGCGGTTGTCGATGGCGGAAACCGTGCCGGAATAGGCCTTGTTGGGGTTGGCAATCGGCGTCGCCGACAATTGCGCGCCGATCTTGACGGCGGCGGCGAAGCGCTCCGGCACCCAGAATTCGACCAGTATGCTGGAGCGGTCGTCGAGGGTGGCGACCGCCGACTGGCTGGTCACATAGTTGCCGGCCGATATCGGCAGGATGCCGACGACGCCGGCGATTGGCGCGACGATCGAGCGGCGCTGCAAGGCCAGTTCCGCATCGCGAAGCGCCAGCCTGGCATTGGCCAGCACCACTTCGGCATCGGCAACGGCGACCGCCGTCGCAGCGTTGGAAGCCCGCAGCGATTTGACCCGGTCGAGCTTGGCCTGCGCGTCCTGCAAGGCGACCTTGGCGCGGTCCAGTGCGATCACCTCGGTGTCGGAATCGAGGGTGGCGATCACCTGCCCCTTTTCGACATGAGCGCCGGACTCGACCAGAAATTCGACGAGGCGGCCGGAACTGTAGGGGTTGACCGTCACCGAGGCGTTGGCGCGGCCGGTGCCGATCGCCTGCAGGCGATCGTTGATGACGGCCGCGGCCGCCGGCAATGCGACAACAGTCGCCAGGCGGCCGGCGCCGTTGCCTGCTTGCCCGGCCTTGTCGACGGCGCCTGTCGCTGTCGGAGACGTCGCGGCATCAGCCCAGTCGATGCCCCAGCGCGCCAGCACATCCGTCGCCCCTGGAAAAAAGCGAACCCAGGCGGCCGCTGCCGCGACGAGGATCACCAGCGAAAAAACGATCTGTTTCCAGGCGGCCATCGGCACTCCGGTTGGCAAAGATACCGTCTACGATTCCCGGTCAAGTAGACGCGACAGCACCCTCCGACACAGGGGATGACCCGTCGATATCAAAGCTTTATGGCAATTCTCCCGCTCGCTTGCACATTAAATCGGTGTAACGTTGACAAGGGCTGGGCTCGGCTGCCTCACCGGGCCCTTTGTCGCGGGGCAGGCACTAAATCACCCCTATGCGTCGTCTTTTTCAATCGCTCCCTCAATATCATGCCGACGGCGCGGCAGATCGTCCGCAGTCCGATCCCGTCTGCCTGCCCGCGCAGATTTTTTTACGTCGCGTGCGCGCCGCCGGGAACGACGACGCCGGCCATGGCGATGCCGGCGTTTGCCGGATCTTCCTTCAGCGCCGCGTCTGCGAGCGAAACGACGCCCACCAGGCGCTTGTCGCGATTGAGGACAGGCAAACGCCTGACCTGGATATCACCCATGTTCTGGACGACATCGTCGATATCTTCGTCCTCGAAGCAGTATTTGACATCCTTGGTCATCACGTCGCGGACCGTCGCATTGCCGTCTTTGCCTTCGGCGACCGCACGCACGACGATGTCACGGTCGGTGATCGTTCCGACAAGTCGGTCGTTTTCTCCGACGGGCAGGAATCCGACATCGTCAACCGCCATGCGTTTCGCGATCTTCTGCAAGGACTCGCCAGGACTGGCGAGATGAACGTTGGGGGTCATTATCTCAGCGACTTTCATGGTGAATCTCCCTGTTTGCGCCCAGAACGGCGGTCGTCGAGCGATATGGGTCTGGAGGACTTGTTGAGAGTTCAGGCCTGTCGCGCTGCGACGATCGCTCGCGGTCCCATTCCTCGCTGAAGGAACTAACAGCCGGGCCGAATGGTTCCAGCCGCGATTCTTGAATTTTCCCGTTTTGTTCCCATATAGACTGGCGGGATCGGAGACGGTTCAGCCGCATGGGGTCGGTTAACTCGTGGCCCTGAGCGGCGAGAACCTTCGATCCACCAACAGAGACCAGATCTCCGGGCTGCCGCGCACTAAGCGACTGATGTCGTGGAGCGAGGAAAGTCCGGGCTTCGCCGACACACCCCAGCAGGTAATGCCTGCCCGCCGCGAGGCGAGCCACGGCAACAGAGACGAGCCATCCCCGCCGGGATGGGTGAAACGGGCGACAGGGTGGGGGAAGCAACCGCAAGAAGTGCCCCTGTGACCTGTGTCGGGGAGGGCCGTGGTGGCGGGCAAGGAGGCGCCTGGCGACAGGCGTCCAAGAGGAATGGCAGCCCTCGACAGAACCCGGCTTAAGGTGGCGAGAACCGGCAGACGCGTACGGCTCGGAGAGCCGGAGTGTAGCGTAGCCTGGCAGCGCACCTCGTTTGGGACGAGGGGGCCGCAGGTTCGAATCCTGCCACTCCGACCATCCGGCATTCGCGATCGTTGCGAACGCGGCGCGAAGCTGGAAAAGCACTTGCGGACCTGGCAGGCGGACGTGGCGGAACCGGTAGACGCAGCCGGCTTAAACCCGGCGGGCATTCCCGTCGCGAGTTCGAATCTCGCCGTCCGCACCAAAATTGGGGCCGCACCAATCGGGCTGCACCAATCGACTATGGAGGGGTGGCAGAGCCCGGCTGAATACGCCCGCCTCGAAAGCGGGTAGGCCTGCAAGGGCCTCGGGGGTTCAAATCCCTCCCCCTCCGCCAGGGACAGGTGGCCGAGCGGCTGAAGGCGCCCGCCTGGAAAGTGGGTAGACGGCGCAAACCGTCTCGCGGGTTCGAATCCTGCCCTGTCCGCCAGTCGTGCAAGTTTTCGGGGCTCGTCCAAAGGCAGGACGTCTGATTTCGGTTCGGAGACCAAGGTTTCGCTGTAACCCGAGCCAAGGTTCTAACTCCGGATGTTTCGGAGGGGTGGCCGAGCGGTTAATGGCAGCAGTCTGTAAAACTGCTCTCTTTGAGTTCGTAGGTTCGAATCCTACTCCCTCCACCAATCCTTGAAGCTTCGTGTCGGTGGTTGGTTCGCTACCTCCCTGGGCACCAGGTCGCGGCCGTGGCGGAAATGGTAGACGCACCGCACTCAAGATGCGGCGCCGCCCGTGGCGTGCCGGTTCAATTCCGGCCGGCCGCACCAGATCAGTCGGTATGAAGCGTCAAGGCGCCGTGGGAGAACGGCTATCCGGCGGACTGCAACTCCGTGTATGCCGGTTCGAGTCCGGCTGGCGCCTCCAAATTATCCACAGTTGATCAACGGCTGGCAAAAGGAAGAGTGAAACTGACAAAATGGAAGAGTGGCCGAGCGGCTGAAGGCGGCGGCTTGCTAAGCCGTTATGCGGGGACACCCGCATCGAGGGTTCGAATCCCTCCTCTTCCGCCAATCGCACAGGCTCTGGATAACCGAAAGCGAGCATTGCTGTCGTAATCCCATTGCTGCAGCCAGCAAGGCTCGACCTGATTGAAATCCGGGCAACGCAGCACGATGCCAAGCCGGCAATGGAATTTACAGGTCATTTCACCAAAAGGTGCTTGACACGAAACCGA